>NZ_AEEA01000019.1 GCF_000297095.1 Treponema primitia ZAS-1
ACGTAAAGTAAAAACCGGACCCGACCTAGTTCGGGGTCTTTTTTATGGGCTTATCCGTTCAATCTAAATTTAATACCGTTGTTGGGTTTTCTAAGTCCCTGCTTAGCTTTGTTATCCGGTGAACACCCGTGCCGCTTTCAAGGACATAGAGTGAATCGTCATCCCACCCTACGATGCGTTGGAAATAATGGGTTCCCGCATCAGCGGTGGTCTTTGCCTTGCTGATATCAATTTTCTCCGCAGTAACCGGGGCATTAGCATCAATGGCGCGTATACTGCTGGTGTTATTGGTGCTTTCAACTATGGCATATAGATAGTTATCGATAACCCGTAAATCCCGAAGGTGGGCTTTAGTATCTAATTCAACAGACCCAATAGAGGTACCATCCTGTTTGTACTTTAAAATGGTTGGAACGTCTTTTACCAATACACCCGTATCAACACCTATATATATAAAGGTATCATTACCATTATTGTGAGTTGAAACAAATTGCAGATCTGAAAAAAACTCAAAAAGGTCCCCAGTGTCCGTCCATTGCTTCTGCCTAGTACCGGTTGAATCAACAGAATAGAGGGTAATAATAATTCCCAATGACTTAGTAGTATAATAGATTCGCCCACCCTTTCTGTCATATCCGATGCCATAGGGCTGATTTTCACTAATACCAGTTATGGCTTCATTTTTATCGTTAACCTTGGTAAGTTGAAATTTACCGTTAACATAATTCCAAATAAATAAATTGCCATAAGGATCGAAGTCAAAGGACGGTATAATATTGTCGGACTTTATTCTCAGATTTGTTACATTTTTTGGTGTGCCACCGGGAAGATCTATATAGGAAAATAGAGGAGATTGATTGCCGCTCGGCTGTCCCAGCAGAACTATCCCTGTTTCCCGGAGAGAAAGGGGGATGGCAGCAAGATTGTTCGGGAATGGCCCTTTCGCGCTGCCTCCCAGGGATTTTATAAAAGGAAATAAATCATTCCCGGAGTGATCCACCAATGCTTTTATATCTACCGTGTAGTCATTTTCTTCAGGAATTGGAACATTATAGGAGTTGTCACTGCCACGGGTATAGTCTTTTTCTTCTCCATTAATCCTGATAATTACTTTAGAGAATGTCGGGAGCTCGCCGGGCAGATCATACACCGCCCTGGAGGAATCCCTATCCCCAAGATATATGGTTAGTTGTTTGGACAGTCCCAGGTCTTCGTTACTGAAAAAGAAACTGCAGGCGCTAAGCAGCAATACTAAGGCAATCGAAAAAATCGTTGTGTGTAATAAACGCTTATTCATGTTTCCCCCCTATTTCCCATTAGGCCTGTACCAATCAAGGCCAATCCCCAATGAACCGTTCGTCGGTGGAGGGCTTGTGCCTACCGGGGGGCCGGAAACTGTAGTGCTGTCTGTCCCTGCCGGAGCTGGGGAGGCGGCTGCCGGACGGGTGATGGTGACTCTCGCTGTGTTTACTGCCCGGCCGAAGCGGCCGCTGACGTAGCTTGATTCACCGGCCCTAACCACGGTAGGGACTCCATCGCTGCCGGAAAGATTTACCCGGCCGCTGGTGACGCTGAGGTTTTCTCCGTCAAAGTCAAAGGTAGTTCCCCGCACCGAAGCGGTGGCCATGGGACTGCGGACGGTAAAATCGATTTTTCCTCCGCTGGGTGGGCTTACTTCGGTACGTATCCGGCCGGACTGGATATATATGTCTACCTTTTCCGCATCTTGGTTCCGGGTCAGTTCTTCCAGGCTTAAGCGGGTCAGGGGACGCACGGTAATGATCGAATTACCCAGGGCTATGACCGCAGTACTCTTGATGCCCGTGGATATGCTGGCAGCCTTTGCCAGCCGCATCCCCTGTCTGGCCGCTGTCCAGTCCGCAGTGCCCGAAGCTTTAACTTCCACGGTACCCTTTAGTTCCTGGATTGTTGCGGTGGTTTCCTGGGCGGAAACAAGGGATAAGCTAAAGCAGAAACACAGTATTACTGCTAGTAGGGCATTTTTCATATATACTCCTTTACAGTGAAAAAGCAAGGCCAAGGGATATTTTCCCCCTGATGGGAGCATCCGAATCCAGGGCGTCTCCCAGACCGGGAAGGAAAACCCCGGCTCCCAGAACAGCCTGTAGATCCGATACGGGGGCCCAAATTACCGAACCGTACAATTCTGTTCCCAGGGCATAGGAATCCGCCTTCACGTACCTGGTGTAGTATGAATCGGAGAAGGAAGCCCCCAGATCGGTCCTGAGGAAGTACCCGAGGTCGGCGGAAACCGAAATGGAAGGGTTCAGGCTGAGGGTATAATTCGTCTTAATGGTCATGAGCCCCGAAAGTATGGGATCAAAAACCCGGCCCTGGGGAATGGCGGTGACCGGGACAAAGGCGTTCTCCTTTGCTCCGGAGGACCAGAGTATCGTGAAGGACAGAAGGTCCTGGAGCTTACTGGGGACTAACCAATTTACACCGGCGGAACCGGCTAGACCGATCCCGGGGTCACCTGATTCGCGTTCCGCCAGGTCTAGGGCTGCGGCGAGGTTCAGATCAAGGCCGGTAATCAGGGGGATCATAAATTTGGCGCCCAGGTACTGGGAATGGAGATAATCGTCTTTGCCGTTGAGATCGAACTGAACCAGACCGGTTAGGCTTGCCGATAGGGAGGAGCCAAAAAGCACAGGAATTTCCCAATTAAGGCCTCCAAGGAAACGCCGTGAGGCGAAGTAGACATCTGAATCAATATAGTTAAGGTAATCATCACCGGTAAGTTTTATTTCTGCCGCCTTCTTATAAAGAAGTCCGGTATAAAAGAGGCCCAGGGAAAGACGGGTCTCTTTAACTGCCAGGGAACCCTTAAGGCCGTCAAAAAGCCCGGAGGCTATTATCCCTAGGGGATCGGAAAAAGTAACACGCCCCAGTTCCAAACTTAGCCCTGTCGCAGGATAGAAAAGAAAGACCGTCCGGTTAAGCTGGGGTATGGGTTCCCAGTTATTATCCTTATCATAGTTTAGGTCAAAGGAGCCGGATGCATAGAAGCCGGTGTTTTCCCCAACGGGAGCGGCAAACCAAGGGCCGACGCTGATAGTATTGGCAAATCCATCGGCGGAATATTCCGGGCTTTCGCCGATAACAAGGCCGAAATCATAGGCGGCCAGCAACCCGGCGCTCAGGAATACCAGGATGGCGGATATCAGGGTTTTTTTAAAAATCAAAGACATGTTACAGATCCTCCCCGGTATAACTGAGGACCCGGCCGAGGATGTGCAAAAACTGCTCACCCGTAACCTTTGCGATTGGGTCGGATGAGTCCGGGATACACCGGCGGTAGCGTAATTCTCGGTAGGCGTACCGGGGGTTTGGGAAGAAGGAATACATAATTCCACCCTTAAGTTCGAAGGACTTCATGAGCAGCAGTGAAAGATCACCGGTGGAGATCTTTTTCTCAGCCTCTGCGTCGGTCGGTAACAGCCCCTTTTCCGAAGCGGTCTTGGTGGTGATTCCCGCCGCCGGAAGGATAAACTGGACTGCTTGTGTATAGGATAACTCTTTTTCGCTCAAAATGCGGTCCATATCGCGGGCATTTTGGGCATATATAAGGACTGAACTCAGCAAAAAGAGACCTAAGACAATATTTTTGCTCTGCATAGAAAACTCCCCTTACAGTATAGGTATATATTTTTGGAAAAAAAATAACAATCGGGGAGATCTCGGTTTTTTTGTAGTTTATTACTTTTATAATCAAGTATTTTTCTTATTCCCTTGACCCGCGAGCCTAAATATTATATCTTTTATATGGATGGTACGGTTATTTAGACGAGTTTTACACCAATGGTCTTTCAATCAGTCTAAAGTTTGTTGAACGTTATTGTGAATACAGCAACCGTGTTGTCTTTGCCTCCCGGGTTTCTTCACCTCCTTTTCCCGGGGGGTTTTTTTATTTGCGTTCTCAGTTGAATATGACAATATATCAAAATGTGTCATCTTGACTTTATATTCCAAAAAGGATACACTGCTCTTGGAGTATCGTTTTATGGAACAAACCCTTCCGCTTATGCTTCGGGAGCGAGCCCGGACTATACCCACCGTTGTTGCCCAATATGCAAAGGATGCAGCCGGGCATTTCCAGCCCAAGACCTACCAGCAGTTTTATACTGAAATTCTCTACACCGCGTCGGGGCTTCTTGAATTAGGAACCAAACGGGGGGACCATCTCGGTATTATTTCGGATAACCGCCAGGAATGGATAGTTACGGATTTTGCGATACTTTCCATTGGAGCTGCGGACGTGCCCCGGGGCTGTGATTCCATGGAACAGGAAATCACCTATATCCTCGGAATTACCGAATGTCCCCTGTGTTTTGTGGAAAATCAAAAACAGATTAGCAAAATTCTCGCCCGCCGGGTGGATCTGCCCCTGCTCAGTATAATTGTTTCCTATGATTCTGTTGATCAACATACTCTGGAAGCGGCGAGGGACGCCGGAATTAAGGTACTTGGATTTGGCGAATTACTGGAACTGGGTAAGGGGCGGTGTTCCCTGAATCACGGGGAGATTGAAACAGAGATGGAGAAAGGCCGGGAGGAGGATCTGGCGACCATCATCTTTACCTCCGGTACTACCGGGGAGCCCAAGGGGGTTATGCTGAGCCATAATAACTTCCTGGTGCAGCAGCCATCGTGGCGTCTGGTTTTTGAAGTAAAGACCGGAGATATCTGGCTTTCGGTTCTGCCGGTGTGGCATGTGTTTGAACGGAGTATAGAATACATCATTTTCTATCTGAACAGCGGTATCGCCTATTCCAAGCCGGTTTCTTCAATATTGCTGGCGGATTTCCAGAGTATCCGCCCCCACTGGATGGTCAGCGTCCCCCGGGTCTGGGAGTCTATCATGGACTGGTCTAACCGCCATGTAAAGAAGCAGGGCTGGATTTTTAAGAACGGCTTTGAATTTTTTATGACCGTGGGGATCATGTACAATTACTTTCGGGATCTGACCTTTGGGCGTATCCCCAACTTCCATGGCCGGGTCCGGCTTTTTGATTTTTTCATGGGGATCCTCCCCCTGATTTTGCTTTGCCCTGTCCAGTGTCTTACGGCGCTGATCGTGTTCCAGCCTATAAAAAAGCGGCTGGGCGGGCGGTTTAAGGCCGGCTTATCCGGCGGGGGCGCCCTGCCCCTTAAGGTGGACCTTTTTTTCAACGCTATCGGGATACGGCTTCAGGAGGGCTACGGTCTTACGGAAGCGGCGCCCATAGTGGCGGCCCGCCGTTACAAGGCCCCCCGGCGTACCACCGTGGGACAGCTTTTGCTTAATACCGAGGCGAGGATTGTTGACGATACGGGCACGATACTGCCTCCGGGGCACAATGGCCACCTGCAAGTAAGGGGCGGCCAGGTCATGCAGGGCTACTATCGCAAGCCGGAACTCACCGCCAAGGCGCTGTCACCCGATGGCTGGCTGGAAACCGGGGATATCGCCATGATGACCTACGATAACGAGGTGCGGATTACCGGCCGGGCTAAGGATACCATCGTGCTTCTTGGGGGCGAGAATGTTGAACCGGTTCCCATCGAAAATAAGATCCGGGAGAGTCCCTGGGTTTCCCATTGCATGATAGTTGGTCAGAACCAGAAGTACATCGCCGCCCTTGTCGTTCCCGTTCAGGAAGCATTGATGATCTTTGCAGAAGAAAACAACATCCCTATCGTAGACTACGAGTCGCTTCTGCAGCAGGCGGAGATCAACGAGCTGATATCTAATGAAGTATCCCGTCTGGTAAGCGCTCAGGCGGGGTTCAAGACCTACGAGCGGGTTTTTAAACTGAAGCTTATCCCTAAGCCCTTTGAGGCGGGGGAAGAGTTGACCGGAAAAATGGAACTTCAGCGTTCCAAGATTACCGCCAAATACGGAAAGGAAATCGGGAGCCTGTTTAAGAGCTAATCAGCCTTTGCCGTTCAGCCTCTGCGGCGATATGCATTTCCTCCAGCCTTTCCATGATAGTATCCACCACAGCCTGTTTTTTGTCCTCAACTCCCGCAGCCTCTGCCTTAAGGCGGGCGGCGTTTCTGAATTCAGCGCAGGACTGGACCGGACCCGCGGTGTACCGTATCACATCTTCCTCGACGAAATCATCCATCATGTCCCCTTGACGGATATGGAGCAGCTCGCCGTTTATGGCCACCATACACATATAGTCGAAGGATTTTATATACGAATCGATTTCTCGGACCCCTTTTTTTGTACTGGGATCCCAGGGCCGGTATCGGGTTCCGGAGGGGAAAACTAGGATGAGTTTGCCCTTAACTTTGATATCCATAAGAGCCTTCATGGCTGCCCGGTTTATGCTGTTACTGCGGACTATTTCGGCACGATCCTTGACAGGGTCCAGGTGCGACAGGGAGCGGCTGGGGTAGATCACCAGCCGGGTATGGGCGCCGGTAAAGGCCGCTACCACGGGGTTTTCCTCGTTCAGCTTGATCCCTGCGATGGCTACCAGGGCATTGGCGATGTCCTTGCCGGGATCCGGTTCTTTCCCTAAAAGATAGTGGAGCGCAGACAGATCCATATTGCTGTAGTGCTCCACAAACAGGAGACAGGAGTGCCCCGTATTGGCCTTTTCCAGAAGATCCTTTAGATGCTCAAACCCGGAGACTCCTGAACCGGGCAGGGCCAGGGTTTCAACCATTTTATGCAACAGGGGCAGGACATTTTCATCCCCCTCCTGGTAAACATTCTGTTCGGTTACCACCGAGTCTATTCTTGAACGCCGTACCGCGTCCTGTATAAGGTCTTTAAACTTGCCGCTTAATGTTTCCATCCTGATACTATAGAGTTACCTTGATAGGGTGTCAACAAAAGTCTTCCCCCCAAAGGCGGATAAGTTCAATTACCAGTTTACAGGCCATGGTCATCTCGGAGACCGCCGCCCATTCGGTACGGCCGTGCCAGTTACGGCCGCCGGTAAAGATATTAGGGGTAGGTATCCCCAGTTCTGTAAGCCGTGAACCGTCGGTGCCCCCCCGTATGGGTTTAAGGTAGGAATCGATCCCCAGATTGGCAGCCGCCTTTTTGAGCGTTTCCAGCGCCTCCGGGCGGGCGTCAATTTTTTCCTTCATATTATGATACTGATCCGTGGTCTCCAAAATTACTTTCCCGCCGGGGAACTGTGCTTCCACCGCCCGGGCAAAGTTTTCCAGCGCCGCAAGCCGCCGCTCAATACCGGAGTTTTCAAAATCCCGGATATACATATCCAGGGTACACGCATCCGGGGTACCGTTTATTTCCTGGGTGTTGTAATAGCCGTAATACCCATCGGTGGCCTCCGGGCTTTCCGACCGGGGAAGCATCCCCGTAAAGGAAGCCGCCATGGTGATGGCATTGGCCATGATCCCCCGGGCATAGCCGGGATGTATGGTCTTTCCCTTGAACTGAGCCTTTATTTTCCAGGCGTTAAAGCATTCAACCTCAAGCTCCCCCACGGGGCCGCCGTCCAGGGTATAGCAGACCGTAGATTTGATGCGCTCCAGGGGAAACTCCGGAAGGCCCTTGCCGGTTTCCTCGTCCGGGGTAAAGATAATTTCCACCGGCCCGTGGGGTATCTCCGGATGTGTCAGGAGCCATTCCAGGGCGCCCATAATTTCCGCTATGCCCGCCTTGTCATCCGCCCCCAGGAGGGTGGAGCCGTCGGTATGGATAATGGCCTTCCCCTTCTGTGCGGCAAGGGAGGCATCCTCTCTGGGATCAAGGACATTGTTGCCGGTCAGTTGTATTTTTTGCCCATCGTAGTTTTTTACCAGTTGGGGCTTAACATCCTTGCCTGAGACATCCGAGGCGGTGTCCAGGTGGGCTAAAAAACCGACCGCCTGCCGGGATTCCCTGCCTGGGCTGGGAGGCAGCCGGGCTATGACATAACAGTGATCCGTCAGGTCTACGTCCGTAAGCCCCAGACCCCGCAGTTCCTCCGCCAGGGCCTTTGCCAGATCCCATTGGCCGGGAGTGGAGGGGGTTTCCTTAACATCAGGATCACTGGTGGTCCAGTAACGGACGTATTTTAGGAAACGGGGGACTATCAAGTCTGTAAGCTTGGCATCGTCTATTTCTTTAATTTGTGTTTGCATATTTTAGAGTATGGATATAAATGAAGGCCTGGTAAAGATACCGGTATTAGGGATACTTCTTCTTAAACCCCTGTACCCGCGCCGAAGCAACCACACTGAGTGGTGAACGATCCCCCCGGGAGATGTACTGATACCCGATACCGGCAATCATGGCCCCGTTGTCCCCGCAGAATTCCAGGGGCGGGAACACACAGCGGAGATCCGTCTTTTCGGCGAGACGGGAGCGGAGGTACGAGTTGGCCGCCACTCCACCGCCCGCAACGATGGTGTTGAGCCCCGTATCCTCAGCGGCCCGAAAAAGAGCGCGCAGCAGTATCTCTACCGCAGTTTTCTGGAACGAGGCGGCAATATCCGCAGGTCCTGCGGCGGTATCCCGGGGATTGCGGAATTGTTCCAACTGGTTTATCACCGCGGTCTTGAGTCCCGAGTAGGACAAGTCGTAGGGATGATCCCCCTTGTGGAGGCTGGGCATGGGGAAACGAAAAGCGGCGGGGTCCCCGTCTTTTGCCAGCTTATCGATGTAGGCCCCGCCGGGGTAGCCGAAGCCGTAGTACTTGGACACCTTGTCGAAGGCTTCCCCCACGCATCGTCAATGGTAGTTCCCAGGACGGTGATATCGTCAAAGTCGTCCACCCGGCAGATGATGCTGTGGCCCCCGGAAACCAGGAGCCCCAGGAAGGGGTACTCCGGAGGGGGGGATACCGGCGTATTTCCCAGGGAGAGCCGGGGGGCGTAGAGATGGGCCAACATATGGTTTACAGCGATAAAGGGGAGCTTCCCGGCCCAGGCAAAGGCCTTGGCGAAACTGAGGCCTACCAAAAGCGATCCCAGAAGTCCCGGGTGGGCTGTGGCGGCAACGCCATCAATTCCGGCAGGGTTCAGGCCGGCCTTTTCCAGGGCTTCCCTGACTACCCCGTAGATCCACTCGGTGTGCATACGGCTCGCCAATTCGGGTACCACCCCATCGTATTTTGCGTGAAGGGGTATTTGGGTTGCCACCACATTGGAAAGGACCAGCTTTCCATCTTCCACTACCGCTGCGGCACATTCATCGCAGGAAGATTCAATTCCAAGGATCTTCATTACCGATACTTTACTATTACATCGCCTCTACGTACAGGCACTTTCGGAATTCGTCCGCGGAACCCTGCATCTTTTTCAGAGCCTTGATTTCAATCTGACGGACCGTCTCCGCAGAGATCCCCATTTTATCCCCAATTTTTTTAAGGGTGTGCTGCTCGCCGCCGTTAAATTGGTAACGGTACATGAGGATCCGCTTTTCCCGATCCTTCAGACGATCCAGGAAGTGGATCGCCGCGGCGTGGGAGGATTTTTTGAAAAAGTCCCGTTCGGGGCTGTAGGTATAATCTTCATGGAGATCCGCCAGAGAAATTGATTCCTCGTTCCCGGCATCCATATCCAGGGAGATAAAACCATTGGTTATCTGCAGGATAAAATTGACTTCCTTCTCGGATACTCCGATATCGGCGGCAATCTCCTTATTGCTTGGCTTATGCATCAGGGTCTGGCTGAGTGTATGGTAGGATCGCTGTATCATTCGGAGTGTCTGTTCTTTCCGGAGGGGCAGACGGATGTCCCGGCGCTTGGTGGATAAGTATCGGACAACGTATTGCCGGATCCACCAGCTGGCGTAGGTTGAAAAACGAACCCGTTTCCGGTAATCGTATTTTTCAGCGGCATGCATCAGGCCAAGGTTCCCCTCCTGAATAATATCCATAAAGGGCATATCATTCGTCATATAAGCGCGGGCAATCTTAATAACCAACCGCAAATTTGCTTCAATTAAGGACTTGCGGGCCGCCGCATCCCCCTGCTGTATCCGTTCGGATAATGCCATTTCTTCCTCAAAGCTTAAAAGGGGAATTTTTTTGATCTGGTCATAATAATTCTGTAGATTCTTATCCATAAGATGTCCTCCGCATATAATATACTAGCAATTTTCATGCCAAATTATCTTATATGCCGAGAGGATTTTTTTAATTCTTTTTGTAGTAAGGAAATAATCTTTTTAAAGATAATGGAAAAAATAAATAATTTAGATAGTTGTATGAATTATCATATCTTTCCCATTATTTGGTGTATAAAAAATACTACAGTTCAAGCTTATATACTTTTATTTTATTGATGATAGTCTTCCGGCTGACCCCCAGTTCCGCTGCTGCCTTGGTTCGGTTACCCTGGGTCCTGGTCAGGGCTTTCCGTATAGCTTCCCGTTCAATGTTCTCCAGGGAGGGAACGCCCGGTACAGATTCACCTTCCGGGCCCGGTATTCCCCCGGTATTCATGCGGTGCAGTTCAATATCCTTGGGCGTTAGCGGGCCGTTTTCCCGATAAATCAAGGCTCTTTCCAGGATGTTTTCCAGTTCCCGGACATTGCCCGGGAAGGGGTATTCCAGGAGTTTTTCCGCCGCCGCCGGAGTAAGAACCGGAAGGGAACGGCCCATACGGAAACTGATTTTTTTCAGAAGATATTCCGCCAGCAGGGGAATATCCTCCCGGCGTTGGCGCAGGGGCGGAATGGTCATGCGGAATACGTTGAGCCGGTAATAGAGGTCTTCCCGAAAACTGCCTTCCCGGACCAGGGTTTCTATATCCCGGTTGGTGGCGGAGACGATCCGGGCGTTGACGGGGATGTCGTCGTTTCCCCCCAGGCGGCGGATTTTCCGTTCCTGGAGTACCCGCAGTAGTTTTACCTGGAGGGACATGGGCATTTCGCCAATCTCGTCCAGGAAGAGGGTACCCCGGCCGGCAAGTTCAAAGAGCCCCTGCTTGCGGGTGAGCGCCCCGGTATAGGCCCCCTTTTCGTGGCCGAAAAGTTCGCTCTCCATAAGCCCCTCGTGGATGCCGCCGATGTTCACCGCCGCGAAGGGTTCCGCCGCATATTTACCCCGGCGGTGGATCTCCCGGGCAACAATCTCCTTTCCGGTACCGCTTTCTCCGGTTATCAGCACCGTAACATCGGAACCGGCGATGCGATCGATCTGATCGGAAAGTTCCCGCATCACTTCCGTATCGCCGATGAGGAGGTTTTCCCCGCCGGTCATCCGCTTCTCCGCCTCAAGGCTGTTCTCCCGGCGTTTGTCCTCCACCAGATGACGGAGTTTGATCACCAGTTCTGCGGGGTCAAAGGGCTTTACCAGGTAGTCCTTGGCCCCGGCTTTCAGGGCCGCCACTGCGTCGGCGATTTGCCCGTGGGCGGATATCATGATCACCGGGGAGATGATTCCCCGGTTGTTGATCCAGGCGAGCACATCCTGGCCGCTCATGCCGGGCAGCCTGAGGTCCAGGATAACCGCATCGAAGGCCTCCCGTTCAAGAGAACGGATTGCCGATTCTCCGGTTTCCGCCGCCGCCGAATCGATCTGCTCCAGGCCCAAATATTTTTTCAGGGACTCCCGGATATTTCGTTCATCATCAACTATTAATACTCTCATACATACTCCCCCAGGGTGATAAAGACCGCAGTCCCTCCCCCTTCCCGGTTTTCAATACTGATGGCGCCCCCGGCCGCTTCCACAAAGCGTTTGCTGATAGAAAGGCCGATGCCGGTCCCGGTACTTTTACTGGTAAAGAACGGATCGAAAACCCGCTTCAGATCTCCTTCTGCAATACCTCTTCCCCGGTCATAGATACTGATAACAATGATACTGTGTTGGGAATTTTTTTGCAATTCGTTATCCCCGCTGTTTCCGCTATGCCGTAGTATCGCTGCGCCAATGGCGTTTTCCGCGCTGCCGCTTTCCAGGGCATTGCGGATAAGGTTTTCAATGACAGACCGGGCCCGTTCGGTGTCCATAAGGACCAGGGCATCCTGTGCTGAATCTTCTTCAACAATATTTCTGCCGCAGAGCCGCAGGGATGCTTCGGAAAGCACATTCGAGATATTCAGCGGTACAGGCTGTCCTGCCGCATCCCGGAGATAATCGTTTATCCGGTAACTCAGGGCGGAAAGGCGATCCACCTCTTCGTTGATGATTCCCAGCTCCTCCCGGCCTTTTTCGGGGAAGAGCTTCCCCAGGATGCCGGTTTGGAGCCGTATGGAGAGGAGGGGGTTTTTAATTTCGTGGGCCAGGGTACTGGCGGCGGTTCCCAGGACTACCAGATTTTTTTGGCCCTCTATCCGCTCCCGGTATTCCCGGTTCCGCAGGTATAGTCCCCGCACAAAAAATACCAGCGCCAGAAGGGCCAGCTCACAGAGCGGAAAGGCAATGGCGGTAAGAGTCTGGCCGCGCCAATAGGCGGTATGGGATATATCAATGTAGATATACTTACCCCTGGCAAAGGTGGTGAAGAAGCCCGGCGTCTTGTCTTCGCGGTTTTTGTTTTCCTCCCGGTCCCGATCCCGGTTATTTTCCTGGTTACGCCGCTGTTGAGGGGGGGACATCATCCCCTCTGTGCTGAGAATGAATTTAATTCTATTTCCCCGTCTATCAGGAATAGTGTAGCGGCCGTTCTTGACAGCCTTGTAATCCTTCAGGATATCCTCATCAAAAACCTGGGGAACCGAGCCCCATTGGTAGGACGGGGTAAGGTCCTCTCCGTAAATCCCAAACCCGATGATCCGTTCCCGCAGAAGCCCCGTAGATTCAATGGCGGACCCGAAGTTGTCATAATTTCTCAGGCTGGTAAAGAGGAGACTGAAAAGCCGCTCGTTGTCATTGTCCCGGATCAGCCGCGCCCGGTCCCGCAGTCCCAGGATGATAAAAACCGTGAGGGCCGAAAAAAGAGCCCAGCTAAGTATTGCTGCGAATAAGGATGATGTCCGCGGAGAAATTTTCATATCACAATCCCTTCTGCTTTTGTAAGAGCAGATTTATTACTTCATCCTGGGAATCGAATGCCCCCAGGCTCCGCAGCTTTGAAAGGCCGTTGAGAAAACCATACTCCGCGGTGATACGCTGGGTATGACTGTCTCCGGCCAGGGCTGCGGCATCGGAAAGAACAAAAACCGAGGCCTGCGAAAGTTTGTACAGTTCAAGATTATATTCGTAATTCCGTTGGGCGTATTCATCGGCCCGGCGTGCGGATTGTACCGTCATGGTACTGGCGATAAGGTCCAGCAGAGCCGTTTGGATGTCCATGGCCAGGGTGTTTTCAGCATCACGGTGGTTCAGGGCGGCTTCGGTTTGGGCGATACGCTTCTTTTCCACCGCGGCGCCTATTACCCAATAATCCAGGGGTATGCTCCCATTGATACTGACGCTGCCGCCGGAATTGGACAAACCCCCTGCGGCGGAATAATTTATCCCCGTGGAAATTCCCGCGCTAAGGCTTGGAAGGTAATCCTTTTTTGCAAGCCCCACATTCCGTTCCGCTATTTGCAGCTGAAGGCTTGTTTTTAAAAGGCCGGGGTTATTTCTCTTTACTGCGTTTGAAAAATCATCTGATAGTAATATTATTTTTTCTTCAGGAAGCGTTGAAAGGAAGCGGATAGTGTCATCATAAACGTTGAAATCAATACCTGCCAGTTCCGGGATTTCCCCAAGGCCGGTAATGTTCTTCAGGTTCGCCCTATTGACGGTCAAATCCCTCAGGGCGCGGTTCCGGGCGGTTTCTTTTTGGCCCTGATCCGCCATGGCTTTAAGGTAATCTCCCTGGCTTATCATACCGCTTTCAAGGCGCAGTTCCGCCATGGAAAGGGCTAAAGCCGCCGTTTCCATGGCTGCCGCTGCGGTTTCCAGAGCTGCCGCCGCTTTTAGCGTTTCGTAATACGCATTATCCGCCGTATCCAGGACGGTAAAGTAGGCCGCCAAAGCTTCCTGCCGGGTAAGTTCGGTATTGATAGCGTTAATAGCCTTTAGATAGATACTCTTTCCACCATCAAACAGCTTTTGTGACACACTGAAACTCGCCCCGGTTCTCATGCTGTCCTGAAGGCTTGTATCCCCCCAGACTTGTCCCGAGGCCGATGCCCCCAGGGATAGGGATGGCAGATTGGAATAAATACGGGTTTTTTCGTCCAGCCGTGCGCTCTCCACCGCCAGCTGAAACCTCGCCAGGCTCGGCGAATTGGCCAACGCCAAGGCGCGTACATCTTCAATATCTATTTGTTCAGCAGTAATACGGTTATTAATGGTAAAAGCGAGTAGTACTAGTATTAATGTAAACCTATTTTTCATCCATATTCCTTTTATTCATACCGCAGCGCATCTATGGGATAAAGCCCCGCAGCCTTCCGCGCCGGGTAGTATCCGAATGAAACCCCGACCAGCGCGGCAAAAAGGGCCGCAGCGGCGACGATTACCGGATTAATGGCCGTGGAAATTCCCAGGGCTTCCAGGATGCGGCAGACCAGGAAGGCCAGGGCTATACCGATAAATCCCCCAAGGAGGCTCAGGATGATGGACTCAGAGAGGAACTGGAATAGCACATCCCGTTTCCGGGCGCCCACGGCCATTCTGATACCGATTTCCCGGGTACGTTCGGTGACCGAGACCAGCATGATGTTCATGATGCCGATGCCCCCTACCAAAAGGGACACCCCGGCTATGGCCGCCAGGAGGGTGGTGAGGCTCCGGGATGTTTCGGAAGCCATGTCGATAAGATCCGCGCTGTTCATGATTTCAAAGTCCGTTGTGGTCCCCTCGCTAAGTTTGTGGGCTTCCCGGAGTATCAGTTCCGCTTCCCGTTGCGCTGCCTCCATATATCCTTTGCTGACCACACTCATAGCAATACTGTTGAGATTTTGAGAATTACTCAGCCGGTACAGCGCAGTGTCCAGGGGTACCATGATCACATCATCCTGATCATTACCAAAGGCCCCGGCGCCCTTTTTCGCCAGTATGCCGGTGACGGTAAAATGATTGGTCCCGATCCGTATCTGCTGCCCCAGGGCTTCATCGCTGTTGCCAAAAAGACTGTTTACGGTGGTAAGCCCCAGCACCGCTATCCTGTTTCGCTGCTGTAGATCCTCATCGCCGAAAAAGCCGCCCTGGGCAATATCCCAGCTCCGTATGGTGAGGTACCCCGGCTCCACCCCCATCACCTGTACCGAAGCGCTTCCCTGGGGGCCGATGACCGTATAGTTCCGCTGGCTCAGCCCGGAAATAGCGGTACCGTAGGAAGCCTCCGCCGCAAGCTTAGCCGCGTCGGATTTGGTCAGCCGGTTAGGCCGGGACACCGTATTGGTCTGTCCGGGCCGCATCATCATCCGCCGGGGCATGATCTGGATCAGGTTGGTCCCCATGGAGGCGATACGGTTCTCGATATCCCTCTGGGCGCCCTCCCCTATGGCTACCATGATGATCACCGACCCAACACCGATGATGATCCCCAGGGAGGTAAGGAGGCTCCTCATGCGATTACGGAAAATATTTCTAAAACAGGAATACAAAAGCTGTGTAATATTCATGATACCTCCCCGGCAAGGAGGCTATGCTCTTTTTTCCACTTGGCAAGGTCCTCCGGGGCGCTGCGTCTTTCGTGTATCGGTACATCCGAGACCAGTTCCCCATCCCGCAGGGTGATGATCCGCTTGGTATAGGCTGCCAGTTCCGGTTCGTGGGTTACCATGATTATTGTTTTTCCCTGGTCATTGAGGCTTTGGAAGAGGCTCATGATCTCCAAAGTCATCTCCGTATCCAGGTTCCCCGTGGGCTCGTCCGCCAGGATGAAGGCGGGGTCGTTCACCATGGCCCGGGCTATGGCTACCCGCTGCTGCTGCCCGCCGGAAAGCTGGGAGGGCAGATGGTTCGCCCTATCCCCAAGACCCACCTCCCGCAGTACTTCTGCGGCCCGTTCCTTCCGACGGGAAGCCCGCCGGTACTCGTCCCCGCCCAGGCTGCCATCCCCTGAAATCCGGGCTGCGTTTTTGTCCCGGCGTTTATAAAACAGGGGGAGTTCCACATTTTCTAAAGCCGTTGTCCGGGCGAGAAGGTTAAAGGCCTGGAACACAAAACCTATCTTTTTATTACGTATCAGGGCGAAGGTATCCGAGTTAGAACCCTTGCTTGGGCTCCCGGCTGCGGTAGTCTCAATTCCGTCCAGAGAATAGGTTCCTTCGCTTGGCTTGTCCAGGCAGCCCAGGATATTCATCAGGGTAGACTTTCCCGAACCCGATGGCCCCATGACGGAAACAAACTCCCCCGCCTTGGCAGAAAAGTCTATACCCCGGAGCGCCCGGACGGTTATCTCTTCAAGCCGGTAGATCCGCTTGATCCCCCGCATCTCGATTACCGTCATGGCTGCACCCTTTCCCGCAGTATGATTTGGCGGCCTTCCAGGTCATCATTCCTGGATCGAATCTCCGTAAAGGATCCGTTGCTGATACCGGTTTGTACTAGGATGCAGTCCGGCTTACCGGTTTCATCGATGAACCATAGCGGTTTAGGCGGGGACATCGTTTCCCGGCCCGGAAACCCACCGCCGCTCCCCCGCTGTCCGCCTGCAGGATTTGCCGTCACCGCAGTATTTCTGTTCTGCCTCATACCGGGCCCCTGGGGCATCACCATACCGCTAAGGCCGCTATTCTGTGCCGGTCTTTGAGCGGCGGCTTGCGCGGCAGTTCCCGCAGCCCGCATCTTTTCCCGGGCTTCCAGAGCCGCCGCCCGCTGAGCCGCATCCATACCGCTAAGCCCCGCCTGGAAGACACGGTCGGCGATTTCATCGGCGTTCATGCCGCTGGGCCGGTACCGCAGGGCTGCGTTAGGAATCAGCAGGGCGTTTTCTTTCCGTTCTTCGATAAACTCCACCGAGCAGGTCATCCCCGGCAGGAGGGATCCCTCCGAATTGTCCACGTTGATAATAACCGTGTAGGACACCACGTTATCCTGAATAGTAGGCATGAGGTGCATGGCCTCCACAATCCCTGAGAAATTCCGGCCCGGCAGACTTTCCAGGGTAAACCGGACCCCCTGGCCCTTGTGTATGCCGGGGATATCCAGTTCCCCCACTCCGGCTTCAATCTGCATCTCCTCAAGGTTTTCCGCCAGGGTAAACAGGCTGGTAGAATTACTGCTGGACCCCTCCACAACGGTCTGCCCCTCGCTGATATTCCGTTCCAAAACAATCCCGTCGATGGGGGAGGTGATAAGGGCGTATTGGTTGATTTCGGTTTCAATCACCCGGAGGGATGATTCGGAGGCGGAAAGTTCCGCCGCCTGAATATCCAGGGTGGTTTTGCCGGTCCGGAGTTCGTATTCGGAGATAAGGTTTTTTTCCGCCAGCTTCTGTTGGTTCTGGTAGTTGATCAGCTGCAGCTCGTAATTTGCCCGGGCCTTAATCACCGACGCAGCCTGCTGTTCCCGCTGGAGCCTGAGCATATCCGTATTAAGTTCCGCCAGGATATCACCCTTATGGATGATATCGTTGTAATCCACGTGTATCTTTTCTACCTTGCCGCTCATCCGGGCCAACACATTTACCGTTGACACGGGCTTGAGGGACCCGCTGGAGGACACGGTCTTTTCCAGGGTCCCCCGGCTGACGGTGGTATACTCGTAGGTACTGGTTCCACTGGCTGACTTTGGGGAACAAGCGCCGGCGCTAAGAATAAAGACCGCGGCGATGGGGTATGACAAAAAGTCGATGATTTTCATGCAGCGCTAATCTCCCTAGTGATATTTAGCAATAATCATGCCAAGCATGAAAATGGGGAAATAAGGATAAAATTCCCCTTACAAGTGTATAAAATTTACCCAGTCGTTTCCAGTGATGCGTAAAAAATACACACTGGATATTCGGTAGAAAAAAAAAACCCGTCATTGTATAATCGTACCATTATGCAGGATCATCTTGCCCAGATACCGGGTCGAATTAAGGAACTACGGGAAATAATGGAGATCAGCGCCATTGATATGGCGACGGATATCGATATTCCCTTTGAAACCTATTCCCGGTACGAATCCGGGGAATTGGACATCCCCATCAGTGTTCTCTACAAAATATCCCATCGGCTTGGAACGGATACCACGGTGCTCCTTACCGGGGAGGACCCCAGGATGGATACCGCCAGTGTTTGCAGAGCGGGTAAGGGGGTAGAGGTTGAGCGGTACCCGGGCTATGAGTATTCAAGTCTGGCCTATAACTTCAAAAACCGGACCATGGAACCCCTTTTGGTATACCTTGATCCCAACAAGGCGGCTGCCGCGCCGGTGACCCACTCCGGCCAGGAGTTCAACTTTGTGGTTGAGGGGGTGGTGAAGGTTACGGTGAATAAACGGGAGTATATTCTTGAAGCCGGGGACAGTATCTATTTCAGTGCCCTGCTTCCCCATGCCCAGAGCGCAGTAAAGGCGCCGTCAAAATTTATTACCATTATACAGGAATAATATGAACGAAATACTGTCTAAATATTGCCCCCGGATAGACTTTGACAGCTATGAAGATTTCTACCGGAATTATAAGTGCGTTGTCCCGGAAAATTTTAACTTTGCCTATGATGTGCTTGATGAATGGGCGCGGATCAAGCCGGATAAGCTCGCTCTGGTCTGGACCAACGACGAAGCGGAAATGAAGTCCTACACCTTTGGTGATATGAAACGCCTGAGTGACAAGGCCGCCAATGCCCTCCTTTCCCTGGGCATTAAAAAAGGTGATGTGGTGATGCTCATCCTAAAGCAGCGCCCCGAGGTCTGGGTGATGCTGAACGCCCTGATGAAGATCGGCGCGGTCTGTATCCCCGGTACCTACCAGCTTACCCGGAAGGATATTGAATACCGCTGTAATATCGCTGAGGTAAAACTCCTGGTCAGTGTGGATGATCCGGAGCTTGTCGGCAATATCCGCAGCGCCCTTCCCCAATGTACACAGCTTAAGAAGATTGCTTTTGTGGGGAAGCAGATACCTGAAGGCTTTATCGACATGGGAGCGGAGATTGAAAAGGCTTCGTCTGACTTTGTCCGGCCCACAGGGTCCGCGGGGACAGCGACTAAAGACCACATGCTGATATACTTTTCCTCCGGCACCACGGGGATGCCCAAGATGGTACTCCATAACCATACCCTCCCCCTGGGGCACATCGTTACTGCCAAGTACTGGCAGTGCGTTGAGGATAACGGGATCCACATGACCCAAACCGATTCAGGCTGGGCAAAATTTGCCTGGGGCAAGATATACGGACAGTGGATCTGCGGGGCGGCCATCGGCGCCTACGATACGGAGAAGTTTACCCCCCAGGGTATACTCGAGGCCCTGGGACGGATACGCCCAACCACCTTCTGCGCCCCGGCTACGATATTCCGGTTTCTCATTAAGGAAGATCTGTCGGGATATGATTTTAGTTATATTAAACACACCTCCGTTGCGGGGGAACCCTTGAGCCCCGAGGTGTACCATAAACTAAAGGAACTTACGGGGCTGGAACTCCGGGAAGGTTTCGGTCAGTCGGAAACTTCGGTGATGGCCGCCACCTTCAAGTGGCTTCCGATAAAACCCGGTTCCATGGGGAAGCCATCGCCCCTCTTCGGCCTCAACCTGCTGGATGAAAATGATCAGCCCTGCGATGACGGTATTGTGGGCAATATTAGTATTACTAACGGAGGGGATAATCCTCCCCCGGGCTTGTTTACCGGTTACTGGAAGGACGAGGAGATTACCCGCAAATGCTGGTATGACGGTACCTACCATACCGGCGATATGGCCTGGCATGACGGCGAGGGCTACTACTGGTTTGTAGGCAGGAACGATGATGTGATCAAATGTTCCGGTTACCGCATCGGCCCCTTTGAGGTGGAAAGCGCCCTTATGGAACATCCTTCGGTGCTGGAGTGTGCGGTTACCGCCGCTCCGGATCCTAACCGCGGCCAGGTGGTTAAGGCAACCATCGTATTAGCCCGGGGTTTTAGCCCCTCTGAGGAGCTGAAGCATGAGCTGCAGAACCATGTAAAGCGGGTTACGGCCCCCTACAAGTATCCTCGAATCGTGGAATTTGTGGAGGAGCTGCCTAAAACCGTGAGCGGCAAAATCCAACGGAACATAATACGGAAAAAGGATGCATCGGAATCTCCGCAATGAAATACCTGTACGAAACCCATCTGCACACGGTTCAGTCCAGCGGCTGCGGCGAATCCGAAGGCCGCTCTTATATCCGTAAATATAAGGAAATGGGATTTGCCGGTATTATCGTGACGGATCATTTTTATAATGGAAACAGCGCAGCCAGCCGGCATCTTTCCTGGCGGGAATGGGTCAACGGTTTCTGCCTGGGTTATGAGGAAACCCGGCGGGAAGGAGAAAAACAGGGGCTTGATGTATTTTTCGGCTGGGAAGAAACTTTTGATGCGGATGACTATCTTATCTACGGCCTGGATAAGGACTGGCTCCTGGCTCATCCCGAAGCGGCCCACTGGACCCGGCTGGAACAATTCAACGAAGTACACCGTTACGGCGGCTGTGTTGTCCAGGCGCACCCATTTAGGCACCAATACTATATCAGCACGATTCATCTCTCCACCGGATGCGTTGACGCCGTAGAGGCGGGCAATGCCTGTAATACCTCGGCCTCCCATGATGCCTTGGCTCTACGCTACGCCGAAAAGCTGGGTCTCCCGGTTACTGCGGGATCGGATATTCACAATGTTGCTCAGATTGCAACCGGCCGGATCTTTGGGACGTATCTGAATAAGAAAATGGAAACCATTCAGGATTATGTAAAGGCCATACGGGAGAATACCCTTGCGGGCATAAAAATAGCCCCGGGGCGCTGCGACTTTCACGGCAATGAAACAGTTTCACTGCCCGTGGATATACGGGATGCCGGTGACCGGAGTACCGGCCGGGACCTGTGGGAATTTCTGAAACAGTAATACTGTCTTAGCCTAGTTTTTTTGACCGGTTGTACGCTGCATCCACGGCATTTATCACGGTTCCCCGGAAAGCGCCGTTCTCCAAAGCAGCTACCCCCGCTATGGTAGTTCCTCCGGGGGAGGTGACCATGTCTTTAAGTTCCCCGGGGTGTTTTCCGGTTTCCTTCACCATCGCTGCGGCGCCTAAGACTGTCTGGGTGGCATAGCGCAGGGCCTTGTCCCGGGGCAGCCCCGCCTGAACTCCGCCATCCGCCAGGGCTTCGATAAAGAGGTACACAAAGGCCGGCCCGGAACCGGAAAGGCCGGTAACCGCATCCATATAACTTTCGTCCAGGCGATCAACTATCCCCGCGGCGCCCAGGATCTTCTCCAACATCGCCAGGGTTTCTTCCGGAACTTCGGAGGAAGCCGCCATGGCAATAACCCCCTGGGAAATCAAGGCCGGGGTATTCGGCATGATCCGCACCACCGGTACAGCTTTGGTCAGTGTCGGGTTAACCTCGGACCAGTCGGGGCCGATGAGTTTAGCCACGCTGCCCACATCCAGGAGGATCTGGATCTTCTTGATAGTCCAACCCGCAGCCATGGAGACCAGGATTGCCGGGGATTTGCTTTCCACGCGCATGCGCAGGGCCGGGGCAATTTCTTCCAATACCGTTCCCAGTACCTGGGGCTTTACGGCGAGGAAAACGAAATCCGCCTCTTTAACCGCATCATAGTTGGAGGAATACACCTTGGCGCCCAGCTCCTTGGCCAGGACTTCAGCCTTTGAGATATCGGCATCGGAAAAGCCGATATTTCCCGGCGGGAGTATACTGGTGGCTCCCTTCATCAGGGCTCGTCCCATGTTTCCGCTGCCTATGCAGGCAATGTTTTTTGTGTTCATGGCTATTCCTTACGTTTTAGGATGATGATAGTAAAGCACGATTTCGGAGTTTAGAGAAGGGTTTTAATAATGAGGCGGCTTCTGGTTCGGCATTTCCTCCAGGTTCCGGGAGATGAGCTGGAGCCGCTCTTTTATGGCAGTGTTTTCGGTCATCAGCCGGTCCAGGGCGGCGTTCCGGCCGACGACCTCTTCCTGGAGACGGGTTAGGAAGTCCTCCAGATAGGCGAGTCTTGTTTCAATTTTTTCCAGCCGGGGGGCTAGGTCCTGATGGTCCATGCCGATAGTTGACGATATTTCTAATGAATTAGTCAAGGCTTATAGCGTAAATTAAGATGTCGCTTCAGCCCTGTTACGCCAAAAACGCCGTCCCGCTCTGGGTTCCCGCTGCCAGGGCTTCCAGCACCCGGGGTCTGCTGCCGTTGGCGATAATCGTGGGGATGCCGTAGGGGATAACCCGTTTGGCGGCTTCCAGTTTGGTGGCAATACCTCCGGTACCAAAACTGTTGGTATTACCGATGGTGATATTTTTTTTAACTGCTTCGATGTCCCGGACCTCACTGATCAGTTCTGCATCGGGGTATTCCTTAGGATTTTTGTTGTAGAGCCCGTCGATGTCGCTGAAAAGGATGAGCAGATCGGCGCTCCACAGTATTGCGGACTGGGCTGCCAGGGTATCGTTCTCGCCTATTTTTATTTCTTCCACCGACACCGTATCATTCTCGTTGATGATAGGGATGATTCCCTCGTCCACCAGGGTAAAGAGGGTATTCCGCATGTTGAGGGTCCGGATAGGATCGTTGAAATCATCCCCGGTCAGGAGGATCTGGGCGATATGGATACCGGATTTTTTAAAGGCCCGTTTCCAGGCGTCCATAAGTTCCACCTGTCCAACAGCGCAGAGGGCCTGCCGGTAGTGGATATCCCGCTTCCTGGCCCATTTGTCCATGGTGGAAAGCCCCGCCACCTGGGCGCCGGAGGAAACAATGACGATCTGCTTCCCCGTTTTGATAAACGCCGCAGCTTGGTCTGCGAATTCCTCAAGAAAGACAGGGTTGATCCGCCCTTCCTTGTCCGCCAGGGTATTGGAACCGAATTTGAAAACTATCTTTCGTGCTTCTGCGATTAGCTTGGGGATCATACCTGTCCTTGTTTAATTATGGCCGTATCTGGCCTGTTCCGTGTATACGATACTTTATCGTAGTCAGCGCTTCAAGCCCCATGGGGCCCCGTGCGTGGAACTTCTGGGTACTGATCCCCAGCTCCGCCCCGAAGCCGAACTGGCCGCCGTCGGTAAACCTGGTGGAGGCGTTGGTGTACACGCAGGCGGCGTCTACCCGGCGTTCAAATTCTTCCGCAGCACGGTGGTCGTTGGTGAGGATCGCCTCGGAATGTTTTGTCCCGTACCGGTTGATATGGGTCACCGCTTCCTCCAGGGTGTCCACGGTTTTTATCGCCAGGATGTAATCGAGGAATTCGGTTTCCCAGTCTTCTTCCACCGCATCTTTTAAAAGCAGCGATTGAGGCAGAACACCTATAGCTGTCTTAGCCGCGTTATCGCAGCGGAGTTCCGCCTTACCCGCAAGCCGTTTCGCCAAGAGGGGCAGGAGAACCGCGGCGATGTCCCGGTGAACCAGGACGGTTTCCACGGCGTTGCAGGCCCCGGGCTTCTGGAGCTTGGCGTTCTCGATGATATCCACCGCATTGATGATGTCGGCGCTGCTGTCAACATAGATGTGGCAGTTTCCTTCTCCGGTTTCGATCACCGGAATCTTGGCATTTTCCACCACGCGACGGATCAGATCCTTCCCGCCCCGGGGTAGAACTACGTCGATCTTTCCCCGGGCGCTCAGAATTTCGCCAACCTCGTCCCGGCTGCCGGATTCCGCTAGGGCAAGCGCATCGCTGATGCCACCGCCGGTGCTAAGCCCTTCCTTGATGGCCTTAACCAAAGCCCGGTTTGATTCCAGCGCTGCCGAGGAACCCCGGAGCAGGATGCCGCACCCGGCCTTGTAGGCCAGGCTGAAAGCGTCGGCGGTAACATTGGGCCGGGACTCGTAGATGATCGCCGCCACCCCCAGGGGGACCGTGGTCCGCTCCACCTGCAGGCCGTTGGGCAGAACCCATCCCGTCTGTACCTTTCCTATGGGGTCTTCCTGGCGGACCACCGTATCTATTCCTTCTATAATATCGTTGATGCGTTTATCGTTAAGGAGCAGCCGGTCCACCAGGGCTTCCTTCATACCCCCGGCCCGGGCCTTTTCCACATCCGCGGCATTGGCCTTGAGGATATCCACCCGGCCCTTCTCAATGGCATCCATAACCGCTTTCAGGGCGGCGTCCTTTTGGCCGCGGTTCTGCAGGGCCAATTCGGCTTGGGCCTTCTTGAGGGATTCAAACAGGTTTTCCAGTGCACTCATAGTTTCTCCAATATAAACGATGATATCATACAATCCGAATTCTGGGAATTATCTCCTCCTCTGGATTTGGTCGATTAAATGCAGTATTTTGGAAATAGAAATATGTTGTATTTACAACTGAATTGTCCCCTCTTTGAAGGAATAAAGTCCGATGAATTGGATACTCTAATTGGCTGTCTGGGCGCCCGGAAACGGAAATACAAAAAAAACACTGCGCTGATACAAAAATTGGAGCATATAACCCAGCGCACCACCAGGGAAAAATTGCTTTCCTACTTGTCCTCCCAGGCAGTTAGAGCCAAAGGCAATAGTTTTGAAATCCCCTTTAACCGTCAGGAACTGGCGGATTATCTTTCCATAGACCGAAGCGCCATGTCCTCAGAGCTTGGACGTATGCGTGACGAAGGACTGATAGCGCTTCATAAGAATCATTTTACGGTAACAAGCCCTTTAATTTATCAATAATTTCATTTTTTGTTTTTTCCGTTATTTTTTTATCCAACCGTACCTTTTCCGGGGATTCCCTTCCGTTTACTAAATTAAACATTGTATCGTTACTTAATAAGTTGTTCGGCGGCAAATTATATTCCCGTGCAATTTCATCACGCAAAGTGTGAATTTTGGTAAATATATCTTTTTTCCCCTTAGACAAATTTTTGAATTCAAATTTTTTAAATACTCCGGGGATCCTTTCCTTTTCAAATTCGAAATCTCTTTTGATTATTGATAGTACCAGATCATTATACTTGTTTTCATCTATTATTCTCTTCATTAAAATAGTATTTATTTGGAATAGATGGGCAACGTCATTTAAGGCATATTCCAGAGCTTCCTTGTCAATTGGACGTTTTAACCAATTGAACATTTGAAATCTTTTTTTATTCTTTATCTCAATATTTAAAACACTTTTTAAAATTGCATCAAGGCCTTTTGGTTCTATCTCCAGTAGATCTACTAATATCTTTTGATCAAATACATTATTTAATTTTATGCCGTATTGTTTATAGATAAGGCTAATGTCCGATTCAGTTCCATACATATATTTCACTATTTTTTTGTTTTCAAAAAAGTTTATTAGCTCTTCATTCCGTATCTTTAAGGGATCTATTATAAAATATTTTTTACCGTCAAATATTTGTATTAAACATAATTTTTCCCCGTACGCATGAAGATTATAGTCTCCCTCAAAATCCATGGATATTTTATCTATATTTTCCTGATACAAATATTTTCTAAAGGCGATCAGATCGGATTCATTCTCTATAAACGTAAAATTATCCATATTTATTTTTTCCTTTTAAATCTGTCTGTGCGATATAGTCTCCTAAAGACCGGGCGTTTCTTATGGCATTGAGGATTGCCGTCTCCATCGCAGCTGCGCAGAGTATCCCCGCGGCATCCATCGTTGCGGCGACTTTGCCGGTACACAGGGCAAAGACCGTGTCTCCGTCAAAAATTGAGTGGGCCGGGCGGATAACACGGGCTATGCCATTCTGCCCCTGGGCGGCAAGCCGGGTGGCCCCGGCTTTGTCCATTGCGGCGTTGGTGATAATACAGCCCAGGACTGTGTTCCCATCCGCCATGCCGTTGGCGGCACTGCCATCGGAATCGCCGTTGAAAAAGTCATTCCCCATTCGGTAGTTCTTCAGGATGATCGACTCGCTGTCTGCGAAACTGCGGTGGTCATCCGCCAGGGATCCGGCGATGATGGCGCCGTCGTCGAGTACATCACCAACGCAGTTAACCGCCACGATAGCCCCGGCTAAGAGGTCCCCGTAACGGAATGCTGCAGCCCCTATACCGCCCTTCATGGCAAAGCGTCTTCCCCGGGTCTTGCCCACGGTGGCGCCGGTTCCTGCGCCGAAGTTGCCGCTTTGAAAGACTTCACCGCGGAAGGCATTTTCGCAGGCGGCGTAACCCATGGCAGCGTCGGGGCGGATACGGGAATCGCCGCACTTTAGGTCGAACAGGATGGCGGCGCATACGTTGGGAATTTTCGTGACCCCCACATCCCGGCCTATGCCCCGCTCTTCCAGGAAGCGCATCACACCGCCTGCGGCGTCCAGGCCGAAGGAGCTGCCCCCTGACAGAAGTACTGCGTGGACATACTTGCGGTTATTGATGGGGTTAAGGGCGTCAGTGTCCCGGGTACCCGGGGAACCACCCCGAACATCTACGCCGCAGACTGCCCCTTCCTCGCAGATAATAACGGTACAGCCCGTAGCGGCATCCGGGTTCTGTTCCTGGCCTATGCGGAAACCGGTAATGTCTTGGATATTAATTTCTTCCATGCCCTTAATCACATGATCCATCCTATTGGCCCTGTTCAAGAAGCCGGTGTACCGCAGCAATAATGGTATCCAAATCCGCCAGGGCGCCCCTACCCAGATCTCCGCAGGCAAGCCGGGCTTCACGGGGCTCCACAAATTGATAGCCGTACCCGGTAAGTTTTTTAATATTGTCCTGGGTTATCGGGTTCTCGTACATGGCGGTGTTCATGGCGGGACATATCACTATGGGCTTCTTCTGTATGGCCATGATCACCGTGGTGAGCATATCGTCGGCGATGCCCGAAGCAAGTTTCCCGATGATGTTGGCCGTAGCCGGGGCGATCAGGGCAATGTCCGCTTTCTGGGCCAATGATATGTGGCGCACATCTTCGTAGATGATCTCATCGAACATTTCGGTGTACACTTTATTTTTAGTAAGGGTCTGAAAGGTAATGGGGGTAATGAACTGCTGCGCCGAGGCGGTCATGATCACATGGACCGCGTGTCCTTCCTTGGTGAAGGTATTGGCGAGATCCGCAGCCTTGTAGGCAGCGATACTGCCGCTTATCCCTAGGATAATATTTTTCATGTGTCCCTCCGGGGCGTTTTATTTCTCCCTTTGAATTTTTCAATTACATTTTCTGTAATACCCCTGGCAATTCCGCTCTTATCTTCGAAACACTGAACCCGGCGTTCTGCATCCACAAGGTATCCGATATGGGCATCCCCGTGAATATCTCCGGCGTCATTGGCAAGCACATAGGCGCAGTGATTTTTTTCAAGGAGCCGATACGCGGTGTCGATCAGAGTCTCATGGGGTACATGGTCCAGGAGCTTAAATCCCACAATCATCGTATGGGGCGCCAGGGTTTGGAACAGGGATATGATTTTCACCGTGGGTTCCAGAGTGATAACCAGACGCTTTTCATCGGAGCTTATCTTGGCACCCTGTTCCAAGGAAGGGGCGTTTTCCAGGGCATTGAGCAGAGCGGACTGGTTCGGCACCGGTCCGGCTGCCTGGGCGATAAGAGCCGGGGTGGTGACCGCCCGGACCCGGTAGTCGCTCACCGCCATGCTGTGGATGATCGCGTCCACCCGGCGGCTTTGCAGAATATTCCGTACTGCCCGCTCCAGGCCGGCGGTGTCTTCAATTACCGTGATTTCCGTCTTGGGGGACTCGGGCCGGGGCGCGTTTTTTCCGCAGATATAAAAGATACGCTCCGTTTCCGGCTTTTCATCAAAACAGCGGGCGATGAGGCTGCCCAGTCTGCCCGTGGCATGGTTGGTAATACTCCTGACGGAATCAATCCGTTCCATGGTTCCGCCGGCGGTAATCATAATATTCACCCAGATCTTCCCCTAAACGTATTCTATGCCTTTTCTACGGAATATGGTATCATACATCCGGTTTTTGAGGAATTATGCCCCAATGAAAAAATGGGTTTTTCTTTTCGTTTCCATCCTCACGGCGCTCAGCGTCATCTCCTGTGCGAGCAGACCGTCTTCCGTACCCGGCGGGGTTCCGGAATCCCCGGGCGGCCGGGATACAGCCCTTGAACATCCGGGGAAGTCTCCTGCGGAAACAGGATTACCCGGTGAGGCCGAGCCGCCCCTTTTGTCCATGGAAGAGCTTATACGGAAAATAAACGCCAATGATCCGGACCTTCCCCGGCGGTACTCCATTGAGCCTGATGGCAGCATTGTTGTTACCGGAGATCCGCCAGGTTATGAAATTCGCTGGGACCCGGAGAACGCCCGGCCGCAGGAATCCGGTGTTCCCGGAAAAACCGTATTTGAGATGGATTTTTCGGTTGCCAAAAAAGACAGCGGGGATGAACGGACCGGCTCTTTCCTCTGGACAATCGAGGAAGACGATTCGGGGATACTGCTGGCCTTTGACGATGATTACCAGGCTGTCTGGGAGCGGTATTTTGATCTTCTGGATCGTTACGGCGCGCATGCTACCTTTTTTGTTCAGGGAGACTATTCTTCCTTCTGCGTCGCCGCTCTAAGCCGGGGGCATGAGATCGGGTTCCACACAAAAAACCACCTGAATTTAGTTAAGGTTTCCCGCCAAGTGTTTTTTGAGGAAACCCTTGGAGCTCTGGAAACCTTCCGGCTGCTGGGGTTTCCCCTTACGGCCTTCGCCTTTCCCTACGGTCTTTCCGAGCCATGGATGCACGAAGCCCTGGGAGCGGTTTTTCCCATACTCAGGGGATTCGGCGTTACCTATCGTTTATATACCGCAGATGCCATACGGGCCGGCTATATTTCCTCAAAGTCCATTGATAATACCCAATATAAAACCGACGAAGCCTTCAAAGCCGATATCAGGGCCATGCTAAGGATTGTAAAGTTTTCAGGCGGTGTCCTGCCCCTCACAACCCACACTATTGCTGCGAATGCCGCCTGGGGTATCAGCCCGGAACGCCTGGAGTACCTGCTTAAAACGGCGGTGGAACTGAAACTGAAATTTTACCGGTACGGGGATTTTTTTAGCAGGGAGTGACTTTGTTTTTGCAAAATTAATTGGCAATATTCTATACGAGGAAGTATTTATAGCTTCCCCGATCGGCCCGCCATATCCGTAAGCTTATCCCCAGTGACTCTGAAGGTGGTCCACTCCGTAAGGGGCTGTCCGCCCTGGGCTTTGTAAAAGGCGATAGAGGGTTCGTTCCAATTGAGGCAGGACCATTCCAAACGGCCGCAGTTTCTTTCCACCGCCAGGGCCGCAAGGCAGGTGAACAGGGCTTTGCCCAGTCCCTTGCCCCGCAGTTCCGGTTTTACGAAAAGGTCTTCAATGTAAATACCGGGCCTTCCCAGGAAGGTAGAAAAATTATGGAAGAAAAGGGCAAACCCAGCAGGAATACCCTTATATTCACCGATGATCACCTCGGCTTTGTGTTCGTGAAAGATATATTTTTTAAGGTCCTCCGGGGTGGCTTCAACCTGATCCAGAAGATGTTCGTATTCCGCCAGGCCCCGGATAAATTCCAGGATAAGGGCCGTGTCTTTTTCTTCCGCATAACGCAGACGAATGTTTCCATTAATAGTAAAATAATCCATAGCTCTATACTAACAACTTAATGCCTGTTGATACAAGCCTGCGGGGAATTACCATAAATTCCCATCCGTATTAAAAGCCCATGGCTCTGGGGCACTTACAATTTCAACCCCGGGATTTCCTTCCGCCTCTTTTTGTAAATGTTCTGATACCCAAATATTTTCGGTATGTCCGCTGTCGGCGATACGGATGATCCGCGGCTGGGTTCGGCTGCGGCCCAGACAGGATAGCACCGCGAGTTGTATCGCCTGTTTATCCGTATCAAGAATACAGGGAAGGCGCGCAAAATCCAACACAGTACTGGTTAAAGCATTGACATAGGTGGCGTCTAAATCGATCTTGTTAAAAAGCCGCCGGGTAGTAGTCTGAGCGGCGCCGATACCCATGGCGCCGCCGTGGGTAGCCGGGGTAAGATCGAGTACCACGGTGCGCTGTACATTCAAGCCTCCGGTTACATAGGGCGAACATGAACTGGGGCCGGTAACATTTGGATCCATCCCGTCTCCGCTTATATCCTTTCCTATCCGGTCAACAACCAGTACATCGGCGCTTTCAAAAAGGATCTTCGGAATATGTGTTTTGGCTTCTTCTAAAAGGATAGGTTCCTTTTCATCGAATTCATCCGGCCGCAGGGCGGTGAATTTATAGGTTTCATAATAGGCGTTTTCAAGGATAGCAAATCCTAAGGCGATGGGGGCGTTTTTCAGAATACAACGGCCAAAAAGCGGCACCATGTGGTGCATCTGACCAAAACCGGCTTCGTGGCAAATGCTTGCCCCTTCCCGTTTCCCCAATCCGATAGCCATCATTTTCATCAACCCGCTTTCGTAGGGGCCCCGAAAATCTGTATGCGGTTTTATCCTTCCTGCTACGATAATCGCATCGGACTCCGCCGCATTACGATCAATGCGTACCCCGTGGCCCTCTTCGCTGGTACCGATAAGCACGGTTTCCATAGATGAAACGATGGGGCACCGGATAAATTCTTCGGTGACCCCATAACTTTCAATTAAAGCACGCTGTCCTTCGGCGGTGGCTCCGCCATGACTTCCCATGGCGGGTACCACGAAGGGCTCCGCGCCTCTTGATTTAACAAAGTCTACAATTGCTTTTGTAATAAGTGCGATATTCGCAACGCCGCGGCTACCACAGGTAATTGCGACCCGTTTACCCGGCTTGATTGCATCCACAATGCCGGGGTGGGAAAGTTCCGCTAAAACCGCCTGGGGTATTTCTTCCACAGGAATTTTTTGACGATCAAAATGCTGCCGTACCTTAAGCATCTTGGGAAGCTGAACTTCATTACACAATTGTTCTATAACACCGGGCATTGCTGTAACTCCTTTTACGCCTTGTTCTGGTTTACCAGTCCATGAAGGTAATTTGCCGGTACATAATCCAACCGTCCTTAACCGTCATTTGGGGAACCAAGAGCCCCTTCCCATCCACCACATTGTTGAACTGATCCTTGAACCCCATCTTTTTTTCCTGGAGTTTGAAGATTGCAATATCTGCATGTGCCCCCGGGGCCAAGGTACCGATAACACCGGGCAGGTTCATGAGCTTAGCTGGAGTATCGGTGACCGCTCTGATAACATCCATGAGAGGCATTCCCATACCCAGATAGGCAGACATGACATAGGGCAGCGCAAATACCTTGCGGCGGTAGATACTATAGGTGACCACATCGGTACTGATAATATCGGGATAAAAGCCGTCGTCCAAAGCTTTTTGGGCAATACCAAAACTATAATTTGCCCGGCCCGATGCGGCGTCAAAAACAACCCCCCGATCCCGGGCTTCCCGAACTACCTTCTGTACCTTACCATTACTGTCCAAAATGGAATAGGGGCCTTTGCCTTGAAAGCAATGGCAAAGAATATCGTCCTTCCGCATAGGAGCGAGGACTTCCGAGTAGGGTGATTCCGGTTCCACCACGTGGCTTGCCAGTCGTACCCCCAATTCTTTTCCAAGCTCCACCGATGCCGCAATGGGCATGACCCCAAGATGTTTTGACGAAGGCTTTCCAACCCGAACTTTAAGGCCGAGCAGCTCATTCGGATATTTATCAAAAAGGAAGGCAAGACGTTTTCGATCGTATTTAACGGGATCCACATCTTCAAAGTAAGGCTCAATAACAAACCCGTTGGGAGAGACGTTGATGAAATTACGGATGGTGATTTCACTGGAAGCGGCAACCCCTTTCCGGTAAATTTCATAGTTAGCCCACCCTGATGATCCGGCGTCCACCGCTGCGGTTACCCCATTCGGCAGGGTCATTACATCCGGGGCAAGCCCGATATCGGTCAGGCCCCGGGCCAGATGGGTATGAAAATCAATGAGCCCCGGAAAGGCAAAGCACCCCTCGGCATCTACAATCTCGTCTGCTTCAGGCACTGAAGCGGGGGGCGGCATAATTTTTCCATTATAGATAAATAGGTCACCCTTCTGATCCAGATTTCTCCGCGGGTCAATAATTCTTGCATTACGGATCCAAATATCATACACCATATATTGCCCCCATATTTTATGTTATTTACTCACCGATTCGACCGCTGCAAGAACCTGGTCAACCAGTTGATCTCCGATTTGATCCCGCACCATTTTAACAACACTCTGGGATCTCCTGACAATTTCAAGCCGCATATCTTCCGGGATAGTGATAATTTCATTTTTATTATCACGGATAGTCTGTTTATATCCCGCAATACGCTGATCCGCCACTTGCCTGCCGTATTTGGTTGCCTCATCAATTGAATCCGCAACGATTTTCTGAACATCCGCAGGTAGGCTGTTGTACCGTGCAAGATTCATAGCCGGGGTCAGGATATGCAAGATATGATTAGTTTCCACAACCGCGTTCTGGACCTCATAAAATTTTGAGGTAATGATGAGATCGTAGGGATTTTCCTGCGCGTCAATAGTTTTTTGCTGCAGGCTGATATACACTTCGGCAAAATCCATCGGGGTCGGGTTTGCTCCCAAGGATCTCCAGTATTCGATATGATTTTTATTTTCCATAACGCGGATTTTCTGCCCGGTAAAATCTGCGATAGAACGTACCGGTTTACTGGTAGACATTTCCCGAAATCCCGCATCAGAGAAGGAAAAGAGTTTAAGGCCGTATTGTTCAAACGCAGCCTGCATCGCCGGAAGAGCCGGGCCGTCCAGTGTTTTTCGCGCGGTTTCAAGATCTGGGAAAATATTTGGCAGGTCAAAGACCGCTACCGCAGGTACAAAATCTACATACAGGGGAGTAACTAAAAGCACAAAATCAACATTACCGGCGATGGTTCCCTCAATAGTTTCCCGGTCTTTGCCGAGTTGGCTGTTCGGGTATACCGTCATGGTAACCCGTCCATTGCTTTTTTGTTCCATAAGTTCCTTCGCCTTTGTTGCGATAGCATAGTTAATGCTTTCTTCATTCGGCGAAAATCCGATGTTAAAATTGTACTCCGGACCGGAAACGGTTTTTCCGGAGGCATTTTCCGACTGCCCGGATTTACCGTTGCAGGACACGAACAGGACGGTCAGTAACACTACGGTACCAACCACGGCGATTGTTTTTTTCAAACTGCTCATAATAACTCCTCTTGTTATTTCTTTATTAGGATCAGGCTTAAGCCTGGAATCGCATTGATTAAAATAATAGCAACCACAAAAAACGCGATGAAGGGCATAATTTTTTTGGCCAGCATCATAGCAGGAATACCGGTAAGATTACTGGTAACAAAGAGATTCATACCCATTGGCGGGGTTACAAAGCCAACCGCAAGGTTTACCACCATGATGATACCGAAATGGGTAAGATCGATCCCTACACTGTTGACAACCGGCAGGAATACTGGGGTAAGTATCATGATTGAAACCAGGGGATCTGCGATCATACCGGCGATGAGCAGGATAAAATTGATAAACAGGAGAACACCAACTTTACTCGAAACCACGGAAAGTATCCCGGCACTTACACTGGTAGAAACTCTGAGCAGCGCAAGTACCCGCCCGAAGGTTACCGCGGTAGCGATAATAAAAAGAATTGCCGAATATGTTCTTACACCGTCTCTTAATATTTGTAGTAAATCCTTTACCTTAATTGTTTTATATATAACCATGCTGACAAAAAGAGCATAAAAGATGGAAATTCCCGCCGCTTCCGTGGGACTTGCGATTCCGCCATAGATACTTCCCAGAATAATTACCGGAGTCAGAAGCGCCCAAAAGCTATCAAGGAAAAGATGCCCCAATCCCTTAGCGCGGATATTCAAATAATTTTCGTGAAGCTTTGCCTTATCCTCTCCGTGTTTTTTACAATAGATATAGGCATAGAGCATCAGGAAAAAAGCGATAAGAATACCGGGGATAATACCGGCGATGAACAGGTTTGATGTTGAGGTATTCGCCACCGAGCTATACACAATAAACGGAATGCTCGGCGGAATTATTACCCCTAAACCGCCTGAGATCGCCACAAGGGATGATGCAAAAACAATATCATACCCCATGCCGGTAAGAAAGGGGATTGCCATGGCCCCTACCGCGGCGGTAGTCGCAGGACCGGAGCCGGAAATTGCTCCGTAAAAAAGGCAGGTAATAACAACCGCGCAGGGGAAACCCGCAGTTTTATCGCCGACAAAATAAGCGAAAAAATTGAAAATTTTTTCGGAGATCTTTCCACCCGCCATAATAACCCCAGAAAGCATAAAAAGCGGTATCGCGAGGATGGGGAAGCTGTCTAATCCGCTTACCATACTACGAAGGGCCGCTTCTGCCGTAAAGGGGAAGGATGGGCTTAACAAATTGGGTAATATAGAAATTCCCGCGAACACCACACCGATTGGGACGGCTATAAAAAAACTAACCCCAAGCAGAATAAAAAATAAACTGAGGTTCATACCGGTACCTCCTTGCTGTTTTCTGTACCCGGTCTAAACTGTCGTATAATGCTTTGTATAAGCCGCAAAAATCCCAATCCAAAACCGACCAGCGGAGCCCCATACAGGTATTGCATGGGAAGCTTTAGTGCGGCACTGGTTTGCCCGCTGACCAGAATTTTTTCGATAATCCCCCAGGCGGCTTTGGTAAAAATTGCAAACAGCACAATTGAAATAAGTGATATGGCTAGGTTCAAAATTTTCCGAACAATCTTTGGAAGCATTAGGGTAAACATATCAATTTTGATATCGCAGCTTTTCTTGATACAATACCCGACACAAAGAAAACCTGACCATACCTGGGAATATCGGTTTAATTCTTCGCTCCATGTAAGGGAGGCGTTCAGTACGTAACGCATAAATACCTGTAAACCCGTTAAAAATGTTATTATCACTAAAAAAATTATCAAAAGCGTTTCCTCAAAATACTTATCCAACCATTTAACTGCCGACAAAGTAATACCCCCTTACTTTTTATTCACCGCCAAGGTAATGCCATATTCGATAGCATTTACCAGACTTGACTCATTAGCAGAACCCTGCCATGCATGACCGAATGCGGTCCCGTGATCCACGGAACTCCTGATGATTGGCAGCCCCAGGGTGATATTAACCCCGTTGACCGCCTGCCATTTTTCCGCAGTCTTGTCGTATTGGAACCCCAGCACCTTGAGGGGTATATGACCCTGATCGTGGTACATGGCCACCACGATGTCGTACAAACCTCCGTGGGCCTTGGCAAAAACCGTATCCGGCGGAATGGGGCCATCGGCATTGATCCCCTTTGTCTTGGCCGCTTCTATGGCAGGAATAATCTCGTCAATTTCTTCCCGGCCAAACATCCCGTTTTCCCCCGCGTGGGGATTTAACCCCGCCACGGCGATCCGTGGGTTTTCAATGCCCAGGCTCTTGCAGGTAGTATGGGCAAGTTCAATCACCTTGAGGACCCGGTCTTTTTTTACCCGGTCACAGGCCTCCCGCAGGGAAACATGGGTGGAAACATGGACAACCCGGAGGGCATCGTCCGCCAGCATCATGGAATAATCCTTCGTTTTCGTCAGGTCAGCGTAAATTTCCGTATGCCCTGAGTAATGATGCCCCGCCAAATTAAGCGCTTCCTTATTAAGCGGATTAGTAATGGTAGCGTCGATATCCCCCGCCAGGGCCAGCTCAATTACCTTCTTTACCGAAGTAAAGGCAGCGTCACCGCTCATGGCGTCTACCTTACCAATTTTTAGCTTATCAAGTTCCACATTGTGCAGATCAAATACATCTATAGTTCCATAGGTAAAAAGGCATTCTCCCACGGACGATACGGGATGAATAACCAGATCCTGTCGTTTTATTGCCTCCCGGGCGGCTTTCTCCAAAACACGGGCATCACCCACCACTAGAGGTTTACAGACCTCGTAGATTTTTTTTTGTCCCAGGGCTTTAATGGTTATCTCCGGGCCGCATCCCGACGGATCCCCCATAGTAATCCCAAGAATTGGTTTTTTACTCATCACTCCTCCTGATAATGTTGAGATAGCTCATTATTTCCAAAAGGGATCCGCTGTTTCCAAAGCGCCCGCTTTTTGTAATAATGAATCGGCCGTCATAGGTACCGCCGGTAATTCTGCCGATGGGAATGCCGGGACATATTTCCGCCAAAGGCTGAATCCCCTTTATCCCCAATTGCTGACACACCCCCAGAGAAGTATCTCCCCCGGTGGTAATCATTACCTGAAATTGAAAGGTATCAAGCAATTTTCCTGCCAGAGCCCCCAATGCTCCGGAGATTGCGCTGCTGTCGGAATCGCCATCATTATTCCGGTCCACATTTCCGGTGGGTATCTCCGATTTGAACATACTTTCTACGGCGATAATACACAGCTCCGGTTTCTGCGCCATGTATTCTACCGCCGCCCGGTACGCATTCAAGATGGCATCCTCACACTTGCCCTGTTTTACCAGATCTACCCGGAAACGGATAATCGGAACCGACAGGATTCGGGAAAGGGTCGTAATCTGGGCTGCGGTTTCGCCCTGCCGGGTTCCTGCAAGTATCAACGCCGGACTGTTGCTGCGCTTCGTTAAAAACTGCGGAGATTTCCAGGGTTTTTCCCGACCCATGCTCTTAGCAACCTGATTCGCCAGGGCCGCCGCACCCGCCAGAACGGCCTGTTTTTTCAGGGTCGCCGCAGTTCGGTAAATCTCCTCCAGGTCCGTATCGGTGAGGGCATCCGCCACAAATACCTTTACCCCATCGGCATGACGGGAAAGGATATATTCCGCAGCAACCTGGGGGCCCCGGCGAATTTCCTCCAGGGGAACGCTGTCTACCCGTTGGTCCATTCCTCCGGCAAAGACCTTAACCGCGTCAATAACACCGGAACCTGAATTAAGCATCCCATGTTCAAGGATGCTTTGGTTGGCGGGAAATGAGGGGGCCACCAGAGCCAGGGGTATATCCAATTCGTCCATCACCGCGGCCAATTCCTTCGCAGGGTTACCCCGGAGTACGGAGTCGATCTTCTTGTAAAAAACATCTCCCCCCTGATTAGACCCGAGCCGGACCACCAGATCCCTGACCGTATTATAGGCATCACCGGCGCTCATCCCACGGCTGTCGGAGTTAATGGAAATGACATCGTAGTTAGCAAAAGCGGCGGGATCGGAAAATTTGGTATCGGTAATTACCAGAGCGGACAGTCCTTGATTGACAAATTGAATGGCCGTATCATTTGCACCGGTAAGATCGTCTGCTAGTATTATCATACGGTTAAATGGCTTGGTCACTTAATACCTCGTCTTAGGTATAAAGCAAGAATCATGCCAAGATTAGAGAATCAAAAAACTAAAGTTTCGGTGAAAATCCCGTCAGCTTCCGGTTAAGTACGATGCAACGGTCTCGTTATGACAGCAGTATTTCTTTACTGTATAAGAAAATAAAAATAATCCGGAGAAAATACCGGGGCAATAAAACACCTCCGCCCGGCTAAGCGATGGGTGGGTTTTTACAGGTAATAAAATATGTTTTATTATAAAACATTCGATCGTTCCAAAATAAAACGTTTAAGACAGACTCAAATATTGAAGCTTTGAATTTTACGCCACAGGGTTGACCGGCTTATTCCTAGTGCCGCTGCGGTCTTGGTCATGGAATGGCCATTATCCGCTAATATCCGACGGATATGATTTTTTTCCATGTCATCAAGATCCACCGGAATAGGGAAGGGATATGAGCCGAATTCCGGGATACCCCCATCCTCCCGTAGGCCACTCTGCAGATCCGAAAGGCGGATCATGTTTTCTTCACAGATAATAACCGCCCGTTCAATCATACCGCTGAATTCACGGACATTTCCTTCATAATGATACGTATGCAGATACGCAGCAGCTTTGGGGGAAAATCCTCCTATAGCCTTATTATAGGTCTTGCAGAATAGCGCCAGGAAATGGGCTGCCAGCAATTCAATATCCTCCCGCCGTTTTGCCAGGGGCGGGATATACAGGGATAGGGTATTTATCCTGAACAACAGGTCCTTCCGAAAAAGACCCTGGTGTACCATCTCAATCAGGTTTTTATTGGTGGCGCAAATAAGCCTGACCTCCACGGGGAGAATTTTGGTATCCCCCAGGCGCATCACTTCCTTTTCCTGAACAACCCTGAGGAGTTGTGCCTGCACATCCAGGGGAAGTTCTCCGATTTCATCCAGGAAGAGGGTCCCCTTATGGGCCAGTTCAAAATAACCGGCCTTACCGCCCTTCCGGCTCCCCGTAAAGGCTCCTTCCACATAGCCGAACAATTCACTTTCAATTAAGGACTTCGGCAGGACCGCGCAATTAACCGCCACAAAGGGACCGTTTCGATGGATACCGTAATTGTGGATACTCTGGGCGAAAAGCTCCTTTCCTACCCCGCTTTCCCCCTCAATTAAAATTGAAGCGTTATAGTGGCTGAATTTTTTCGCAATGGAAATACAATGGGCTATTTCGCCGCTTCCATGGACAATGGATTCAAAGGTATGCCGGGCAACAAAACCCTTGTCAGACAGGGCCACCCGCAGTTTTTGCTCGTAGGCCTGTAGTTCCTGTATATCCCGAATAATGACCACCGAACCGAAGGAATCGTTTTCCATAAAAACCGGAATGGTAGAAACCGAGAGGAGCCGGCTGCCAATCTTAAAGGTCTGATCCACAATTTGATCGCCTCCCTTCATGCCCCGGAGAAAGGGCAGATCCGAAAGGGTATCAATAGATTCTCCCAGAATTCTTTCCTGTTTAACCCCAAGCAAATTACAGGCAATAGCGTTAAATAGGATGACCATCCCCTGCCCGTCCACGGTAATAACCCCATCGTGGACAAAATCTATCACCGCCCGCAGCCGCCGGGCCAGTTCGATTTCCTGCTTGAGGACCATGCATATTCGCAGGGCCTCGTCCATAGCCGCCTGGATGGCGGAACTACCGCTTTCCTGAAGATAGCAATCGTACCCGGCTTCATCACAGACATTTTTTACTACCGCATCCCCAAGGAACATGGTATAGCCCTGGGCTGCACAGTTGGACACCACCTGCCTTACATCATCCGTTTCGCCAAGGTTAACAATGGTAAGCTTGGTCTTTACGAGTTTCCGTAGAAATTTTTCATCGTAGTTGTTGATATTGGAATAGCCCACAATAGCCAGGGGCCGACCTTTTTCCATGGCTGCCGAAAGGGATTCGATCACATCAAAGGGGCTGGAACGGATCTCCACCACCGGTATACCGATATTCGCTTGTTTGATTAGCCGATAGGTCCCGCCCCGGGAAATGATAACCCGCGCGTGGGATTCTACTCCATTTATGGCCAGGGCGAGTCCCTCTGCCAGATTACCTGAGACCACTTCAACGGATCGGTATTTTGTGTCCCGCAGAATCCGTCTGGCGGATTCATACATCTGTTCGTAGGGAGCAACAAGTAATATCTCTTTCACATCGGTATGATACTACTTTTACTGGTACATGATTAAGTAGGGCCGGGGGTTCAAGCCGTAGACTTGACTTGGGGACAAGAGGGGCGCGTCGTATCCTGCTCCGGGTATTTCGAAGTTGTAGAACAGTTTGAATGACTTGAGGGGTATGTTACGCGCCAAGGCATTGGCGGCATAGGAATCCCGCTTCTGGCCGGGGTTGCCAAAGCCATCGGCGCAGTGGATCAATCGGACCTTGTCCCTGCCGGTTCGCACGTTTTCCCGGTCCTGTATCATCCACGGTTTAAACTGATGGATCACCAGCATCCGTTCCCCGGGTATATTGTTTTCTATCATATACTCTTCCATCACCTGCTGGGCGGTATTGATCTCCGCGGCGGTTACGGAACCAATTTCCTTCATGGGTCTTGTGGTCCGCCATTCCGGGTCCAGGGCCAGGTGTACATTGGGGTAGCGCAGGTAGGGGAGCAGCCGTTTGAGGGACGCTATGGGATCATAGCGCCCAATTTGGTGATCGATGAATACCAGGATATCATGGTCCAGGCCGTACTGTATGTATTCCATAAGAACCGATTCCCGGATGATGCCTATTTCCCCTTCCGGCCAGACGGTCCCGAAGATGATATAAAAGGCTTTGCGTACATCCCGGCCCCCGCTTACGGCTTTATACTCATTGGCGAGGTTGGTGAGCCGGGTATCCAGTTCCGTAATGGGGTATCTGCCCAGGATCCCCATATTTCTGGAGAGGGGGTGTCCGTAAAAGGCGAGTATATCGTTGTTGAGGAGGATGGAGGTGTTTTCTTTCTGAACCCTGGCCCAGGCGGCGATCTCCGTTTCCGAGGCTACCCAATAGGGCCGCCCTGCTTCCTGGGCTTTATAGGTATTATAGCTTTCCGTAAACAAAAGGGTCGGAAACAGCGGTTTGATACTTTCCCGGATCTGCTCGGATCCGGTTATCTGGGGGATAACCGCAACACTTTGGGCTTCCACCCGAATGGGAAGGATCAATAATAGGAGCATCAGAATAGGATAGAGCCATCTAGCGAACATGGTCTAAACAGTATCGGCAAAACAAGGCGAATTTATAAGGTGGAAGATTTTTTTTTGTAGGATTCTTTTCTTAATTCTCCAAATCCAGAGAATTGGCCACCGCGAACTCCTGAATAAAGAGATAACAGGCATTGGCAATGGTGGATCTGAATAGATCCAATAGTTCCGGCTCATTAAAGGTCCTGTGGGAAACCCGGATTCTATTGTCACTGGTTACAACGCGGTTTCTTTTATAGAGGATCCTACCCGTTTCATCAACCACGATTACCTGCATATATAGCTGAGCCCGGAAATAACCGGTTTTACCTATTCCGAAGGACATATTTTTAGAAAAATCAAAGACAATATAAACCCCCGCCTTAACCCCGGTTTCTTCCGCAAGGGCCAGGGCAAAATTCTTATCCCGGTAATTAATGGGATCGTAGCCATTAGCGAGGGTGAATCCTTTATTGTTCCAGAGCGAATTTCGCTTCGCCTTTGCATAGGCCTGGGACCCGGTTATTTGGTCCTTCGGTACAATTGCGGTTATTCCCACATCGGCAAAGCTCTGCATGAGAATGGCCTCTGCATCGGTGATAAGGACATCTGCCCTGGAAACCTTTGTCTTTTCAGGATTTTCATTTTTTGTGGGGCGGTTCGAAGAACCGGGATCTTCATCATCCCAATAAATATTGTAGTTGGATAACACCGTAACAACACCCATGGGCAAATGGGAGGAAAGATTTGTTTCTCTTTGGTATCTAAGACCGGCGCATCCCATACAGAGTCCCGCTGTGATGGCCATCCCTAGGATTATTAATGGACTTTTCAAAAAATACTCCTGTAATACTATAATTCAGTATTACAACAAACGCAACATCTTAACTTGACCGTTGGCTTGACGCGGGAGTGAAAAAAGGGTACCCTCATTATAATAGCTTTGACGGAGACGAGTAAGCCTTTATTCCAGGATTCAGAGAGACCGTGTCATGGGCTGTAAACACGGTTATCCGGAAATTGCTGAAAACCCCTCCTGAGCTGTTTTCCGGAACAGGGAATCCCCTCAATATGGAAAGCCGGTTGCCCCCGTTAACGGTGAAGAGAGCGCCCCCCATCATGGGGTGGCGAAACAGGGTGGTACCGCGGGTTCCGGTTGGAAGCCCGTCCCTGTAAGTCCTTTACAGGTTGGTACGTTATGTCCGATGAAAAAAAGAATCAGGCGCAACTGGAAGTAAGCTCACGGCTTGCACTTATCCGTCATTCGGTTAGCCATGTCATGGCCCAAGCGGTAACCCGGCTTTTCCCGGGGACCAAAGTAGCCATAGGTCCTTCCATAGAGAACGGCTTCTATTACGATTTTCAGTTTCCCCCATCAGCTGAAGGAAAGGCGCCTCTGGTGGAGGAGGATATTCCCGCTATTGAAGCGGAAATGAAGCGGATCATCGACTCCAAACAGGACTTTGTTCAAATTGAGTTAAGCCGGGATGAGGCGTTGAAGCGTTTTGTCGATGAGCCCTTCAAGGCTGAGCTAATCAATGAGCTCCCGGCGGATGCCGCAATTACCATCTACGAGAACCGTGATGCCGGGGGAGCGGTCCAATGGGTGGACCTCTGCCGGGGCCCCCATGTAGCCAATTCCCGGGAGATCAATTCTGCGGCCTTTAAGCTGATGAGCATTGCCGGGGCCTACTGGCGGGGAGACGAGAACCGGCCCATGCTCACCCGTATCTACGGGACCGCCTGGGAAACTCCCAAGGACCTTAAGGCACACCTCGCTTTCCTGGAAGAAGTGGAAAAGCGGGATCACCGCCGGCTGGGAAAGGAACTGGATCTCTACTCTATCCATGAGGAAGCCGGGGCAGGGCTTATCTACTGGCATCCTAATGGGGGCCGTATGCGGGTGGCCATTGAAGATTTTTGGCGGAAAGAGCATTACCGGAACGGCTACGAGATCCTTTACACCCCCCACATCGGGAAATCCTGGCTCTGGGAGACCTCGGGTCACCTGGGCTTCTATAAGGGAAACATGTATTCCCCTATGGAGATTGACAACCAGGACTATATCATCAAACCCATGAACTGTCCCTTTCATATAATGATTTACAAGAACAAGGGACGGAGTTACCGGGATCTGCCCCTGCGCTGGGCGGAACTGGGCACGGTCTACCGCTATGAGCGATCCGGGGTGCTCCACGGCCTGCTAAGGGTCCGGGGCTTTACCCAGGACGATGCTCATATCTTCTGTACCCCCGACCAGATTGAAGGTGAAATTCGGGAAGTACTGCGGTTTAGCCTCAATCTCTGGAAGGTCTTTGGTTTTAAGGATATCAAGGCATACCTGGCCACTAAGCCTGCGGAGTCCGTGGGGGAGCAGAGCCGTTGGGATACCGCCCTGGAATCCTTACGTAAGGCGATTACCGCCGAGGGGTTGGACTACGAGATGGATGAGGGGGGCGGCGCCTTCTACGGCCCCAAGATAGACCTGAAGATAAAAGACGCCCTGGGCCGGGAGTGGCAGATGACCACCATCCAATTCGACTTTAACGAGCCCGAGCGTTTCGACATGACCTTTGTGGATGCCGATGGCCAGCATAAGCGGCCCTACATGGTCCACCGGGCCCTGCTGGGTTCCTTGGAACGGTTCTTCGGGGTGCTCATCGAACACTTTGGCGGCGCCTTCCCGGTGTGGATCGCCCCGGAACAGGTGGCGGTGATCCCCGTGGCGGAGGGTTTTAACGAATATGCCAAGAAGATTACCGCAGAACTCAAGGCCCGTGACCTCCGGGTTACGGCGGAACTGGACGATGGCAGGCTCAACGCGAAGATCCGGGAATGCCAGAACCGGAAGATCCCTTACATGCTGGTGGTAGGGGAGCGGGAAGCCGGCGAGGGAACCGTGTCCATCAGGCTGCGGGACGGGAGACAGCTCCCGGCAATGAAGATAGCGGAATTTGCCGATTACGCAATAAACAAGGTCAATGCCAAGGACCTGGAATTATAGAAGGAGGTGTACCATGAGTAAGAGTACCCTGAAGGATCTCAAAACACGGCGGAGTATCCGTTCCTACAAACCGGAACAGATAACTGATGAAGAATTAGATTTAATCCTCGAGGCCGGCACTTGGGCCCCCACGGGCGGCGGTTCCCAATCGCCGGTGATCGTGGCGGTGCAGAACAAGACGGTGCTTAACAAGCTGGAAAAGCTCAACGCCGAGGTGCTTAAGGATCCTAAGGCTAAGCCCTTCTACGGAGCTCCCACGGTACTGGCGGTGCTGGTGGACAAGACCAAGAATACCCCCCTGGAGGACGGCGCCCTGGTATTGGGCAATTTACAAAACGCTGCCTGGGCCGTTGGGGTGGATTCCTGCTGGATACACCGGGCCAAACAGGTGTTTGAAAGTGAAGAAGGTAAGGAACTTCTCAAGAAATGGAAACTGGACAGTGATACATACTTTGGGGTTGGTTTCTGTATCCTCGGCTATGCCAAGGAGGGGCCCAGACCCAAGCCCGCCGCCAGGAAAGCAGGGTACATCATCAAGGTAAAGTAAGCGTCGTATTTTATAAGGGACTGTCCCGGGGAATTTCCGGATGGTCCCTTCAATTTTGCTGCCGGATAAATGGCCGGACGTACAGCAGCGCCGCGCCAACTGCGGCGGCTTCCCTTTTATAGGTACAGGCGGTTATATAGTTTTCATTCCCTGAGAAAGTGGTCAATTTCGCTGCCTGCCCTCGTATTTCATCCACATATTCTTCCAGGTATTCTCCCAAATACCCCCCGAGGATCACCTTGCAGTCAAATGAAACGATAAGGTTATTCAGCGCAACAGCCAAATAGGACACATATTGATCCCAAATAGCGTGGATACTCTTATCCCCCGCTTTCAGCCGTTCAAAAAACAACCCAAGATTACCCCCGGTAAATCGTGACAGGGTCAGGGCGGAACAATAGGCGTCCATACAGCCCTTCTTACCGCAATAGCAGGGCAGACCGTCCTGCACCATGGTCATGTGGCCGAATTCACCTCCCCGCTGGTTCTCCCCCAGGTACAGTTCATCATGAAGGAGAATAGCCCCACCCACGGTATCGCTTAGGGACAGATAGACCGCATTGGGTTCATCCTTATGCTTCCACATTTCTGCAATCCCCGCCGCATTGGCATCGTTGCACAATACCGAAGGATACGGTAGGTCCCGGCTAATGGTAGGACATTGTAGGGCGGAAACCTGCAGCACATGGGAATAGAGGATCATCTGACCATCCTCAGTAAGTACCCCGGGGGCTGAAAAGCCTACCCCCAGTATATCCTCCGGGTTAATTCCGGAAACGGTAATCATAGCTTTTATTGATCGGCCTACTTCCTGATAATAGTCGCTCTCATTCCGGTAGGGCATTTCGATCCGGGTACCTTCAATAATATCTGCGGCCAAATTGATAAGTACGATGCTGATATGATTCCGGGTAATATCCACCCCAATGGCAAATCTGGCATTTTTCCGAAAAACAATCGCCGTTGCTTTCCGTCCGCCCGTGGATTCCAGCAGATCCCCCTCATCCAAAAGTCCTTCCAGTTGGAGACTTTTTACGCTTTGAACAGCCGTTGGCAGACTGATACCCAATCGAAGCGCAATATCCGGTTTTGAAATGCTTCCAAATTGATGTACCAACTGATAAACCCGATTTCGGTTTGTTTGGTTTTTTCCTCCCGATAGTACTGTCCGCCGTGATCCCATACTTTACCCCGATTGTTATAGTATATACATATATAAACCATATTAGTAAGTAGTTCAAGAATTGGCGAATAGCGATTTATTGGCGTTCTATTTAGATTTTTTTGTTGACAATTGTGATTTATGACTATATACTAACAAAAACTTATTAAAGAAGTTTTATAAATGACCATTCTAAATATTGATAATGGGAGGAATTATTATGAGTTATCTGGAAAAATTATTTGGCCTTAATGGAAAGACGGCAATTGTTACCGGCGGCGGCAGGGGCATAGGCCAGGTGGTTGCCCTTGGGCTTGCTAAGGCGGGGGCGGAGATCGCCATTATTTCCCGTACCGGGGCTGATGAAACGGTTCGGCTTATCGAGAAGGAAGGTGGGAAAGCCTACAGCCTCCTGGCGGATGTTACCAAGGAAAGCGAAGTGGATACTGCCCTTAAAACGGTGGTTTCCCGATCCGGTTCCCTGGATATTGTTTTTAATAATGCCGGGGTTTGTATCCACAAGGATACCCTGGAGGCCAGTATCGCCGAATGGCGGGAAGTGCTGGATATCAATCTGACCGGTGAATATATCGTCGCCCGGGCGGCGGGAAAGATCATGATTGAACGGCACATTAAAGGAAGTATTATCAACATGGCTTCCATGTCCGGTTCCATTGTGAATGTACCCCAATGGCAGGCTTCCTATAACGCTTCTAAAGCCGGTGTTATCCACATGACCCGTTCCTTGGCGGTGGAATGGTCCCAGTACGGTATCCGGGTGAACAGCCTGAGTCCGGGGTATATCGGCACTCCCATGAGCGTCGATACCCCTCAGGAACTGAAGGACGCCTGGATGCCCCTGATCCCCGCCCATCGTATGGGTGATCCCGAAGAATTGGTGGGGGCAGTGATCTATCTGGCCGCAGCAAGTTCAGGTTACACCAACGGGAGCGACCTGATTGTCGATGGAGCGTATGTTTGTATGTAAGGTTTTGTTGGGTACTTAGTCCGCAGGGATAGTATATATTTTATTTTTTATGGAGGAAAGAAGGATGAAAAAGGTTTTAGTATGTTTCTTGATTTTCGCAGCCTGTACATTCAGTTTTGCCGCAGGGTCGAAGGATACCGCCGGTAAGGGGCACCTGTTTGGTTTTACCGCTATGGATTTGACCAATCCCCCCCTGGTTACTTTGAGGGATAGTGTTCAAAAGGCAGTTGAAGCCAAAGGGGATCGCCTGATTTCTGTTGATGGGTACCTTGATCAGACTAAGCAGAATAATGGTATTGAGGATATGATTACCCAGGGTATTGAGATCCTGTTTCTGCAGCCCGTCGATTCCCAGAGCGTTCAGCCGGCCTTGGAAGCCTGCAAAGCTGCCGGGATAAAGGTAGTGGTTGTTGATTCCGGTGTTGCCAGAGCGGATCTTACCGCATCATTTGTTTCATCAGACAGTATTCAAGCAGGAAAACTGAGCGGACAGGCGATTATCGACGCCCTCCCTAACGGCGGTAAACTTGCCCTTATTGAAAATCCTCTGGCGGAATCGATTGTTTCCCGGGTTAAGGGTTTGGAATCCGCGCTTCAGGGCAGCAAGGTTACTATTGTGGAGCGGAAGTCTATTTCCAGAATGGAACAAGCCCTTCCCACCGCAGAGGATATACTCCAGGCGCATCCCGACTTAGACGCCTTCTGGGGCCTGAATGATGATGTAAGTCTGATTATCCAGGGCGCCGTAGAATCCTCCGGGGCCGCTGCTAAAGTTAAGGTCTTCAGTATTGATGGTACCCCTTCGGGGAAAAGATCCGTTGCCCGGAACGGTTTATACGCCGTAGTCGCCCAGTCTGATATACTGATGGGGACCACCGCTGCGGATGTTGCATATAAAATCCTGGCGGGGGAAAAAGTAGATCCCGTTTACCTTATTGATACCAAGCTTATTGACAGGAAAAACATCGGACAGTTTGACGTTGATTCTTGGGAATAAATAAACGGAGAAAAAGCCTTGAAAGATACCGTGCTTTTGGAAATGAAAAATATCACTAAGCAATTCCCCGGAATCAAGGCTTTGGATGGGGTTGATTTTGATCTGCAGGCCGGGGAAGTTCATGCCCTGCTTGGAGAGAACGGCGCAGGAAAATCAACCCTTATTAAAATCTTAGGCGGTATATACCCCAAGGATGGGGGGGATATCCTCATCAATGGTACCCCTGTGGATATTCACGAGGTGAATAATGCCAGAGATTTGGGTATCAGTGTCATCCATCAGGAATTGGTTCTTGTTCCCCAGTTAAGCGTGGCGGAAAATATTTTTCTTGGGCGGGAGCCGCGAAAGCGGAATCGCTTGATCGACTTTGATGTCATGCGCAAAGAAGCAGGACGGATTCTTTCAGAGCTGGATTTGAGTATAGATCCTGATAAAAGAGTGTGGAGACTGTCCATTGCCCAACAACAGATGGTTGAGGTAGCAAAGGCAATTTCGTTTAACGCAAAGATAATTGTAATGGATGAACCCACCTCTTCCATAACCAGTAAGGATGTGGATGCGCTCTTTACAAAAATAAGACGTTTACGGTCCATGGGAATTGGTATTATTTATATTTCCCACCGCATGAGCGAGCTCCAGGAAATTGCCGACAGGGTAACGGTACTGCGGGACGGGAAATATGTGGCAACAAAAAAAACGGCGGAGACTTCGAATGACGAATTGATAGCCCTTATGGTCGGCAGGGCTATGACCAACTACTATACCCGGACTTATAATAAGTATCCCGAAATTATTCTTAAAGTGGATCATATGACCACCCCAGTGGTGCATGATATCAGTTTTGAGTTAAAAAAAGGAGAAATCCTTGGATTTTCCGGCCTTATCGGGGCCGGCAGAACCGAGGCCATATTGGGCCTCATGGGGCTCCATGAGGTGCTGTCAGGAAAAATCTATCTGGAGGGGAAGGAGCTTTCCCCCAAATTAAGCGTAAGAAACCATATCCGTAAAGGGATGGCCCTGGTGCCCGAGGACCGGAAAGGGGAAGGTATATTCCCGCTCCGCTCCCTCCGCTTTAATATGACCTTAAAGGTTTTGGGGCAATTCATCAAAGGGGTGGTGAACAATTTACAGGAAGAGCACAGGATTACTGATAATGGCATAGAAAAATTATCAATCCGCTCTGCCAATGATCTGGTTCCCATAGGACTTCTCTCCGGGGGAAATCAACAAAAAGTAATATTGGCTTCTTGGCTGGCAACTAACCCAAAAATATTGATTTTGGATGAACCGACCAAGGGAATTGACGTGGGCGCAAAGGGCGAGATCTACGAAATCATGAATGAACTTGCTAAAGCGGGGGTTGCCATCATTATGATTTCCAGTGAGCTGCCGGAAGTAATAAATATGAGCGACCGGGTAGTGGTAATGAGAGAAGGCAGAATCCAGAAGATCCTTGATCAAGGGGAAATTTCTCAGGAAACAATAATGCAATATGCGGTAGCAATATAATGCTATCGGAAGGGCAGGAGTAACCATAGTGAAAGCTGACATTATACAAAAACTTGGGATCCGAAATTTTGGCAGCGGTGTAGCAGCTTATTTGCGGCGAAACGCGGGAATAATGATAGGCTTGGTACTGGTGTGTATTGTTATTTCCATCCGGTCCCCCATCTTTCTAACCCAGCGTAATATTATGAATGTACTGCGGCAGATATCAACAAATATGTATCTGGCCACATCCATGACCTTGATCCTTATTGCCGGAGGGATCGACCTGTCCGTGGGGTCCGCCCTTGCGGTGATCGGGGTCCTTAGCGGAACCCTGCTCTTGTCCGGTATATCGGTACCCTTGGTAATTATCATATGCCTTATAGCCGGAGTTTTTATCGGTCTCATTAACGGAATTATTATTTCACGTACCACCCTGCCGCCCTTTATTGTTACCTTCTCCATGATGAGCATTTTGCGGGGTACAGCCTATGTGTACACCGGCGGCGTAACCGCACGGATCGACAATCCGGTTTTTATAAATCTTGGTACAGGATATCTGGGCATTGTTCCGCTGCCGGTAATTTATATGTTAGTTATTATGTTCATTGTGTTTTTAATTCTGAATAAAAGCGCCCTGGGGCGTCATATATATGCTACCGGAGGCAATGAACGGGCCGCTATTTACAGCGGTATTAATGTGCGGCGGATTCGGCTCTTTGTGTATATTTTCAGCGGTGTTATGGCCTCCGTTGCGGGCATGACCCTGGCTGCCCGCTCCTACAGCGGTAACCCGATTTTTGGGAACGGCGCCGAGATGGACGCCATTGCCGCCTGCGTCCTTGGCGGGGTCAGTATGAACGGCGACGGGGGCTTCATCGGCGGGACCTTTATCGGCGCCCTGATTATCGGCGTCCTGAATAACGGGCTAAATCTGATGGGCATCGATTCTTTCTGGCAGACTATTCTTAAAGGGGTAGTTATTTTAGTTGCAGTTTATGTAGACTATTTAAAGAGCCTGAAAAAAGCCGGCATAAAATAGAACAGACGACGACCGGCTTAAGGGGGATGGTATGGCCTTTTTAAGCGGAAATATTTATTCAAAATCTCTGTTGATGGATACCCGGATTCAGCTTTTCCTGCCCCAGGATGGGCGGCGTTATGTGTGGAAGGAACGTCCCAAAACCCTCATTCTGCTCCATGGACTTTCCGATGATGCCTCGGTCTGGGGTAGGATGACTGCGGTGCAACGTTATGCCGAACGCTACAATCTGGCGTTAGTTATGCCGGAAGTACACCGCAGCTTCTATCACGATATGAAAAATGGGCAGAAATACTACCACTATATAACGGAAGAGCTGCCGGAACTGCTGGAAACTATGTTTTCGGTTTCTTTGAAACGGGAAGATCTGATGATAGCAGGGCTTTCCATGGGTGGATACGGCGCCCTCCGCTGCGCATTCGACCATCCGGAGCGTTTCGGCTGCTGCGGCGCCTTTTCCGGCGCCTATAACTTGAAGGCCCTGATTCAGGAAGCTCCAAGTATGGTGGAAATCCTGGGGGACTGGCCTGCGGATATACGGGGCATCTTTGGAGAAAACCCGGTAATAAGCGAATCTGCGGACATCCCCGTAATTCTGAAAAAGGCCAAGGCTGTAAGCCAGGCTGCGGGAGTCCCCTTGCCCAAACTGTACATGGTCTGCGGTACCGCCGATTTTATCTACCAACATTCGGTGGACACCCATAATCTGCTTAATGAGCTGGGTATAGAACACCGGTTTGATGAATTTCCCGGCGCCTTCCATGAATGGGATGTCTGGGACGAGGCGATTGAACGGATGCTGAAACTATTCCTGGGCGAAGGGCGTAAGGATTGGGTTTAAAATTAACTGAGCGCCGGTATGTTGTTATATGGCATCCCGGTCAATTTTCTTTAAAAGGAGTTTATGTATGATATCTTACCATGGAGCTGATGCTAATTTTTCCCTGGAAGGGAAAACCGCTATTATTACCGGAGGCGCCGCCGGAATAGGCAATGCTACGGCACAGTTTTTTGCCAAGAAAGGCGTGAATCTCATTCTGGCGGATCTGAATCCGGAAACGGATTCCATCGCTAAAAAAATCGGACCTAAACATATCGGCGTTGTGGGGAATATCTGCGATGGCGCCTATCGTAAGCATGTACTGGAAGCGGGTGTGAAGACCTTTGGAAAAATTGATATACTGGTAAACAGCGCCGGTATCGGGGTTCTGGAAAAGGCGGAGATCCTTTCCGAAGATTACTGGGATCGTACTTTAAACATTAACCTTAAGGCCAGTTTTATGATGGCCCAGGTTTTCGGTTCCTATTTAATTGAAAAAAAGCTTCCCGGCTCTATTGTCAGTCTGGCTTCCCAGGCGGGTGTTATCGCCCTGGATAAACATGTGGCGTACTGTGCCAGTAAGGGGGGGATCATTTCCATGACCCAGGTTCTGGCCCTTGAATGGGGTAAGTACGACATACGGGTGAATTGCGTATCCCCTACGGTGGTATTAACCGAGCTTGGTCATAAAGCCTGGGACGGACCGGTGGGAGACGCCTTTAAGAAGGAAATCCCCGCCGAACGGTTTGCCGAACCTGATGAAATCGCCGGGGTTATCGCTTTCCTGTGCAGCGATACTGCGGCCATGATTACCGGACATAATTTGCTTGTTGACGGCGGATATACAAGTAAATAGAATAGGGCAGAGAGGAGAAAAGTGATATGCAGCGTATCCTAAATAATCCGGATGATATTGTTGATGAAATGCTCAAGGGCTTCGTCAAAGTACATGGTGATATTGTAACAACCACGGATAACCCCAGGGTTCTTAAGCGGAAAGATATTCCTGCCGGCAAGGTCGGAGTGGTTACCGGCGGCGGTAGTGGGCATAAGCCGGCCTTTATCGGTTATATCGGGGAAAATCTCTGCGATGCTGTGGCGGTGGGGGAGATTTGTTCTTCCCCTACGGCGGCGGCCTTTCTGGATGCCTTTAAGACGGCGGATCGGGGCAAGGGCGTGGCCTGTCTCTACGGGAACTACTCCGGGGACAACATGAATGTAAAGATGGCGGTTAAGATGGCCAAAAAGGAAGGTCTTGAAGTAAAGACCGTGGTGGCCAATGACGATGTCGCTTCGGCCCCCAAGGACGAGCAGGAAAAGCGGCGGGGTGTGGCCGGGGAAGTGCTGATGTGGAAAGTCGGCGGCGCTAAAGCCGCCGCCGGCGGGAACCTGGATGAGGTTATCGCCGCAGCCCAAAAAGCCATTGATAATACCCGCAGCGTTGGTATCGGCCTAACCCCCTGTACCCTGCCTGCGGTGGGGCATCCTAATTTTGAAATTAAACCGGGAACCATGGAAGTCGGTATCGGCCACCATGGGGAGCCGGGGATTGAGGTCTGTCCCCTGGAAACTGCAGCCCAGATGGCCAAACGGATGGTGGATGTGGTTCTGCCCGACTATCCTTTCGTTTCGGGGGATGAGGTGGTGGTATTGGTATCCGGGCTGGGCGCTACGCCGATTATGGAGATCTATGTGCTCTATGACGAAATAGAAAAACTCATCGCCGGAAAGGGTATCAGGATCCACCGGGGGTATGCGGGAAATTACTTCACCTCTCTCGAAATGATGGGTGCAACTTTGACCGTCATGAAGCTGGACGATGAGCTTAAAAAATTGGTGGATATGCCCTGCTACAGCATGGGTATCAAACAAAAATAGGGAGAAACGATCTTGGGTGGATTTAAAGTCAAAGACGGTAAGCCGGTTCTTTTAAAGATGGTTGCGGGGATTCAACAGAATAAGGACTACCTTGGGGAAGTTGATGGCCTTATCGGAGACGGCGATCATGGTATGAATATGAACAAGGGCTTTACCATGTTTGCTGAGCAGATAGCAGCTAAGGATATAGGCTTTACCGAGGGGCTGGATGAACTGGGGAACCTTCTGTTTTCCAAGATTGGCGGCTCCATGGGACCAATCTATGGGTCAATTTTTATGAGCATGGCGGAATCAATAGAAGATCTTGAAGAGATAGATACTGCGGATGTTTCAAAAATGGTAAATGCCGGACTTGACGGCCTGCATGAAGTGGTAAAGGGCGAAGTTGGGGATAAGACCCTGGTGGATACCCTGGCGCCGGCTAATGAGGCCCTTAAACAGGCTGCAAAGGCGGGGAAATCCCTTCCCGAAGCGTTAGAAGAAATGAAAGCCGCCGCCGCAAAGGGCAGGGATTCAACCAAGGACCTGGTGGCCAAGTTCGGCCGTTCCAGCCGTCTGGGAGAGCGTTCCCGGGGAGTCCTGGACGCCGGGGCCGTATCCTGCTGCATCATTCTTACCACCATAGCGGATGGTATTGTTGAACAGCTAAGGGCGGGCGCCTGATGCATACTATTGTTATCGGCTGCGATAATGCTGCGGTTCCCATGAAAAACATGTTGATCAAGTTTCTGGAGAGTAAGGGTGTTACCGTGGAGAACAAGGGCTGCGACAGTGCCGATGACCCAACCAATTATCCTTCGGTAGCAAAAAGGGTTTGCCAAGCTATCATCGAAAGCGGATACACTAAGCGGGGCATCCTGGTTTGTGGTACCGGTATCGGCATGGCCATGTCGGCAAATAAGTTTAAGGGTATCCGTGCGGCCTGTTGTCACGATAATTTTTCTGCGGAACGTTCCATACTCAGCAATAACGCTAATGTGCTTACCATGGGAGAGCGGGTTATTGGCCATGAGCTGGCGAAGAAAATTGTGGGGGAATGGATCACCCTGGAATTTAAAGAAGGCCCCTCATCACCCAAGGTTCAGGAAATCATCGCCATTGAAAACGCAAATATGAAATAGCTAACAGGCCCTATAGGGTTCAAGGTCCTCCGGATGGAGGGCCTTTTTTCTGCCAGCCCATAATTCAGCGATACGAAAACCAATGAAGAATCCCATACAGAATCAACTTGCTAGAGTAAATATTATAGTTTCGTACGAAACTTTTATTTGACTTTTTTGTTTATTTTAGTATCTTATAAGCAAGGGAAAACAAATAAATCCCCTTAAAATCGGTAGCGCTACGGATTAAAACGAAACTAACAAACATGAAAGGAAGGTAAAAGATGACGGAAAGACACAACCGAATTTTAGAACTCCTGGCTCAGAATCATCGGATTGAGGTGGCGATTCTGGCTGAACTCTTGGATGTTTCGCAGGTAACGGTGCGAAAAGACCTGGATCAGCTTGAAGAACGGGGACTTATACGCCGGGAACATGGATTTGCCCTTTTTGGCTCCTTTGATGATGTGGGAAGACGTATGGCCTTTCACTACGACATCAAACGAAGGATGGCAAAGGCCGCCGCGGAACTAGTGGAGGATGAGGAGACGGTGATGATAGAATCCGGTTCCTGCTGCGCCCTTCTGGCGGAGGAACTGGCTAACAGTAAGCGGGATGTTACTATTGTCACTAATTCCGCCTTTATCGCCAACCATATACGGCATGCGCCCTACGGAAAGGTAATCCTCCTGGGAGGGGAATACCAGAAAAATTCCCAGGTTCTGGTTGGGCCTATAATGCGGAAGTACACCGAGTTTTTTATGGCCGATAAGTTTTTTATCGGGACCGATGGTTTTACCACGAAATTTGGATTTACCGGAAGGGATCATTATCGGGCCCAGGCGGTACGGGATATGGCAGAACAGGCAAAGCGGATCATCGTTTTAACGGAATCTGAAAAATTCTTCCACCAGGGTGTTGAAGGCTTGGTTCGGATCGAGGATGTCGCGGCGGTATTCACGGATGATAAAATCCCCCATGACATTGATACATTCTTAACCGAAAGAAAGATCATCGTTAATAAGGTACCCGCAGTTGTCCAGCCCATTGCCACCGTGCTGGGAAATGTTGTTCGGTAAAGCTTCGCTCCATCCGTAAGTCTCCTGAAGAGTGACCGCCTCTCTTCAGGGGACTTTTCATATGAGAAAAGTAAAATTTTAGTTTCGTAAGAAGGAACTTCTATTGACATATGAAGCATTTTGAGATACTCTAATCTTTTAGGGAGTATCGGATTGATAAAGAGACATGTAAAGATTCTTGATATAATCACAGAGCGTCAAAAACTTGAGGTTAGCGTCCTGGCGGAACTCCTGGGTGTATCCAAGGTAACGGTACGCAAGGATTTGGCGGAACTTGAGGAGATGGGGGTTCTCCGGCGTGAACATGGTTATGCGGTCATCGGCGCTGTGGACGATGTGGGACGCCGTCTGGCCTATCATTACGACATAAAAAAGCAGATAGCCCAGGCCGCTGCCCAGACCGTGAATAATGGGGAAACGGTAATTATCGAATCCGGTTCCTGCTGCGCCCTTCTGGCGGAAGAACTAGCCGCTACTAAGCGGGATGTTACGATAATCACCAATTCTTCTTTTATAGCCAACCACGTACGCCATGCCTCTCATATCAAGATTATTCTCCTGGGGGGTGACTATCAGAGCGAATCCCAGGTAGCGGTGGGCCCTATCACCATAAAATGTGTGGGGGATTTTTTTACGGATAAACTTTTCATCGGAACCGATGGGTTTACCGAGAAATTTGGGTTTACCGGCAGGGACCATCTGCGGGCCGAGACCGTTCAGGGTATCGCGAAACAGGCCCGGCAGGTGATGGTATTAACGGAATCGGAAAAGTTTTTTCACCAGGGGGTGGTTGGGTTGGTACGTACTACGGATGTTTCAACGGTTTATACCGATGATCGGATACCCCCGGAGACGGAGGCCTTTTTATCTAAGAATCATGTTATGGTCCATAAAGTGCCGGATGGTAGTTCAGCAGGCACACCACAGACTACTGTGTAATCGACATTGATGCGGGATAGGGTGGTTAGATGGTTTCCATTATACTGATCGGTTTTAGTCTTGCCTTTGATGCCCTTGCGGTTTCAATCAGTTCGGGCATAAGTAATAGGGACCTAAAAACATTTCATGTTGTCAGGGGTTCCTTCTTTTTTGGCGCCTTCCAATTTATCATGCCCGTAACCGGATGGTTTTTGGGGAAAACCTTTGTTGTTTACATAGAGACATTTGATCATTGGATAGCCTTTGCTTTGTTGGCTTTTATTGGCGGTAAAATGCTTTTTAGTGCACTGCCACAAAAGAATAAGGAAAAACCAACTGAAACAAATATTGACATTCAGAATATTGGGAGCCTTTTTATACTTGCAATAGCAACAAGCATTGATGCGCTGGCGGTTGGTCTGTCCTTTAGTATGGTGAATCAGGATATATGGATTCCCGCATTAATTATCGGATGTATGACCTTTGTATTATGTTTTTTTGGTTTTGAATTCGGGAAAAAAATCGGATCGGCTTTTGAAAATGGATCACAGATTATTGGCGGATTGATTCTAATTGGAATAGGCATAAAAATTCTTCTGGAACATATTCTGTAGCCCGGTTCTTAAAATAAGGTCCTTCCCTGGATGGCGGTATATTTTTTGACAAAGCCCGAAGGCCGGTAGGTCATCTTGGCCTGCCGCAGCCCCTCGTCTCCCAGATCCTGCTCCCGGTTGATATGGATAAACGATTCCGGCAGGGAGGCGGCAAAGCTTTGGTTTATGTACTGAAAAATCCCCTTATAATCATCAAGAGCTTTTTCAAAATGGATAGTGAACATGCGGCCATCCGCAAGGCTTTCTCCCAGACACCAGCCGGCGGGCTCGCCGTTTATGTAATACATGGCGCCCGTCATTTCCAGTTCGTTGAACAATTCCAGGCTTTCCCGGGCGGCGATATAATCCCCGTCGGCGCCCTTGTCTTTCCGCCAGCGGTCCAGGACCCACAGGGCCTGGGGGATGATCTCCGCGCTTAGGGGCTGCTGCTCGTGGGAATAGTAATTTACAAACTGGTTAACCAAGTTCCGCTTTTTATGGTATTTCTTGCCCGGCAGCTCCGCCAGATCGCTCCGCAGGTAGAGATAGTCAAAATTGTCCCGGTCCTCCGCAATTTCAATGCCCCATTCTTCCAGATGTTCCCGGCTGGGGATAAGTACCGAATCGGGGATGCCCTTCCAGTACTCATGGGTCTTAAAAAGCTCTTCCAGAATGTCCCGGTCCGGAACCGCACAGGGGGTCATAAAGAATTTTTTCCCCTCCCTTTCGCCGGAGAGTATAAAGGTTTTATCCGGTATCTGGGAAACCCGGTAATTGTACCGTTTCCGGAATAAGAAAAGATCCCCAAAGGTATATTCAGATACACCATCGGGGGTTTGGGAAAGACGGGGATGCATTTCATCTTTTAATCCCAGGGTTAGGGGTACAAAATCGGGGTAACAGGGAATCTGCATACTGTATTCAATATAACAGATATATCCCGTTTTGGGCAATATTGCAATTTTATGTCTGGTTCCACTATACTAACAGCATACTAAAACTCTGGGGGAGCCCATGAAATTGTATAGCCGCGGGCAGGTAATCTTTTTTTCTGTGTTGAGCGTCCTCATTGTAGTTATGTTTGCCGTGGGGATAGGCGTTTTACGGATACCCCTGAAAGGCGGAACTGAGGCCGAGGCGGTCAAAAACCCCGAAGCGGATCCCCTGGAAGCGCTGCAACTGCGGCAGTCTCCCTATACTAATCCTCTGCTGACAAAAACTGCGGAGCTCCAGGCTTATACGGAGGACGAACGGGAGAATATCGGGGTCTACGAGCAGCTTAACGAGGCGGTGGTGAACATCACCACCGAAACCGTGGCGATCAACTGGTTCCTGGAGCCGGTGCCCCAGGAGGGCGGTTCCGGGTCGGGGTCTATCATCGATACCCGGGGCTATGTGTTAACCAACAATCACGTTATCGAAAATGCATATAAGGTATTTATCAACCTGGCCGATGGGACCCAGCTTGAGGGTTCGCTTATCGGTACGGACCCGGAAAATGATCTGGCGGTGTTGAAGTTTGATCCCCCCCGGGGGGCGGAACTGAAGACCGTGCCCTTCGGAAATTCGGAGAACCTTAAGGTGGGCCAGAAGGTGATGGCCATCGGCAACCCCTTTGCCTTGGAGCGGACCCTGACCGTGGGTATCGTTTCCGGACTGGGACGGCCTATACAGACCTCCAGGCAGAATATTATTCGGGACATGATCCAGACCGATGCTTCTATTAATCCCGGCAATTCCGGAGGGCCCCTCCTGGATTCCATGGGCAGGATGATCGGCATTAATACTATGATCTATTCCCCCTCCGGCGGTTCCGTGGGTATTGGGTTTGCGGTACCGGTGAATACCGCCAAGCGGGTGGTGGCTGAGCTTATCGCCTATGGGAAGGTCCGGCGTGGCTGGATCGACGCATCGGTTGTGCAGATTTTCCCCGCCCTGGTGCGCTACGCTAAGCTGCCGGTAGATTCGGGGCTCCTGGTATCCCGGACTAACCGCAATGGTTTTGCGGAACAGGCGGGGATACGCCAAGGGAGTGAGCCCGTGCGCTACGGGTCCAGTGTGATCTACCTTGGCGGGGATATTATCAGTTCCGTGGATGGGATGAAAACCGAAACCCTGGCGGATCTTTACTCAGCCCTGGAGGATAATAAGCCCGGGGAACGGGTTGCGGTGGAGTTGATCCGCGGTGGAAGGACGATCCGGCTGGAGTTAACTTTGGCGGATCGGGAAGAGTCCAGGCAGTAATATATTGGAGACCGGAACCCGAAAAACGAGACTTATAAAGACAGCGGCCTGGGTTGCCCTGCTGGGGAACGCCGTTCTGGCGGTACTTAAGATTACCGCTGGTATCTATGCCGAAAGTCTCGCAGTTATAGGGGATGGTATCGATACTTCGGTGGACGTTCTTATCGCGGTGATGACCCTGGTGGTAGCAAGGGTTATTGCCCAGCCTGCGGATGCCTCCCACCCTTGGGGCCATGGCCGGGCCGAAACGGTGGCCACCGCCATCCTTTCCTTTGTCCTCTTTTTTGCCGGCGCCCAGCTCATGCTCAATTCGGCTTCTAATATCATTTTTGGAAAGCGCCGTGATGTACCGGGGTCTCTTGCCCTTATCGTAACCATTATTTCCATAATCGGTAAAATTGTCCTTGCCTGGAGCCAATACCTCTTTGGGGAAAAAGCGGGTTCCCCTATGCTCAAGGCCAACGCGAAAAACATGACCGGCGACGTGGTGATCTCCGCAGGGGTTTTAATCGGCCTTTTTCTTTCCACCCTTACCGGTATAGGGCTCATTGATTCGGTAGCGGCCCTCCTGGTAGGTATTTGGGTGATCAAAGCCGGGGTAGAGATTTTCGTCGAGGCTAACGCAGAACTTATGGACGGCGGTTCGGGGAAGGAATTTTACCGGGCCGTGTTTGAGGCAGTTCACAGCGTTCCCGGGGCGGGGAATCCCCACCGTACCCGGATGCGCCGCATAGCCGGTTTTTGGGATATTGATATCGACATTGAAGTGGACCCATCCCTGACCATTCGGGAGGCCCACGCTATTGCCTCAGGGGTAGAAAAGGCGATCAAGGGGCGTGTAGAGGGTGTCTACGATATTATGGTTCATGTGGAGCCTGCGGGGAACCGCGAAAAGGAAAGTTATGGACTCCAGGAAGACCAGATATCAAAATTGGGATCATAACATTGTGATTTTAGTAAATTCCTGGTACAATATTAGTATATGACTCTAAGACCAGTTTTATACAACATGTTGATAGCCTATGGGAATAAAGAGCATTCCCCTTATATAGATAGTGAAGCTTTTATCAGCTTTGTGGAAAAATACGCACGGCATTATGCCAATGAACAACCGGAATGGGCCTTATGGGCCAAGGATACCAGCAGAAAAGTTTGGGAGGAAATGAATCCCCTCCTGGATTCAGAAGTGTGCATGCTCCTTACCGAAAAAACCGGAACCCGGATTTTTATGCGCAATTTCTATATAGATCTGTTGGAAAACGCCTATGCATCGCCGGACGATTCCGCTGGTATTCCCTTTCCCTCCGAAAACGCGCTCAAAATTAAAGTACCCCCGGAACATATAAAATCTTTAAATGTAAAAACGGATCTGGTTACCTACCTGGATCATCCCCAGACTGAACGTATGCCGCTAATTATGCTTGTTTTTCCTCCCGGGATCCCTAATGCCCTTATTTTATCAACCATGATACCCCGTCGCCTTATGGAATCGGCCATGCTTAAAATACGGCATTTTCTCCGTACCCAGGATAATAAGGATTATCTTCAGAATAAGCTTATCCCCCATTATCAGGGTCGGGAGAATCAGCTGAGGGATATATTTAACCGGATGATGGTACGGCCCCTGGATTGTCTTACCAGTTTGGAGGATGGGGAAGATTTTCCTTATCTGTTCTGGGCCAGCTTCTGCGGCTTGGTGAGAAGCGATATCACCAAGAGGAAGGAACTGCTTAATGAGGATATCGCCGTATTACAGTCCCTATATATTATCGAGATTATAAATAACTATTACCGGGCCCTGGCTTTTAAGAAAAAAGAAAGGGATATGGCCTTAAATGATCTGGCTCTGCAATTTGATCAGCCTCCTTATGCGTATTCCATGGACGCCATCATAAAATTTATCAACAGTAAGGGGGTACCGCTTCTTGGACTGTACTCCGAAAAGGACCTGGAAGATTGGCTTACGGTGAGAATAAAAAGCGCCACCCCGGAGGAACTGCCGGAGATATTCCTCATTACCGGCCCTGCGGACGCAAAACGGTATATTAAAAAGGCACATTACTACGAGTTCAGTGTAAATTTTCTTACCGAAGCCCGTCCACTTATAAAAAGAGCCGTTTCGGATCGTTGGCTTATAATAATCAAGGGTTATCGCCGCGAGTCGGCCATGGAGAAGGATGAGGATTTTGAAAAGCTGCTGAAGCGTTTTGTGGGTGAGTTAGCCCCGGATCTGATGGCGGTTATAACGGATAAAAAGCTATACCTGGTCTGTGATGAAATAGAACAGATCCAGGGCTTTATTCCCGAGGGTTCACGTTTTTTTGTTCATGGGGGATCCCTTTTACCCCTGGCAACCATTCTTCTCATTAATCGGAAGGAAATCCTGGCCGATACCCGTGCCCTTCTGCCCTTCTGGTATTCTATTCCCCTATTTATTGCCCTTGTAGCCATCTTTCAGAAATTGAAAAACCTAAAGTTTGAAAGGGGAAAGAAAAAAGATGCCGAAAATGGCGCTCCGAAGCGGGAGCGTTCTGCGAATAAAAGCCAGGATAAGGAAATCAAAGAGGCTGGGCGGAAGCTGGAATCCGAACTGGTTCCCTACGGCGATGATATTGATTCGTATCTGGAGAATTTGGAAAACCGGTGGAATACGCTGCTCAAAAAGCAGGCCCGGGAGGATCTATTAACCGATGTTAAAACCCTGATACGGGACCGGCTGCGGCAGGTCATGCACGGTCAGAGGCATATGATGCTAACCAGGGATTCCCTGGAAAAACTTGCCCGCCGTATTGCGGATGAAAATAGTACCCTGCGGGATTTAAAAAATCAGGATAACCTGCGTCAATACATAGTCCTCTATATGGTAAAACTTTTAATTCAGTCGAATTTTTAACGTTTTTTTAATTTTTTTTCGTTTTAACTAAAGCAATTTTTATCTTTCTCCCCTAACCCTGGTATCATGGCCAAAATTCATTGACCATGACCGGTGATTCTAATTATCACCGGATCAAACATTTTTTGGAGGTAGTTATGAATAACCTCAATTCCATCATTATCGAAGGTAACCTGGTCCGGGATCCTCTGTTCCGCTCCACCGCAAAGGGGACGCCCCTTTGTACCTTTAGTATCGCTTCTAACCGTTTCTACAAACAGGATACGGCCATAGAGAACGAGGTTAGTTTCTTCGACGTGGAATCATGGTCGAAACTTGCCGAGTCGTGCTACAACCTGGGACATAAGGGCAGGGGTGTCAAGGTTGTGGGACGTTTAAAGCAGGACCGGTGGGCTGGCCCCGATGGAAAGCAGCGCTCCCGGGTTTCGATTGTGGCGGAACACATAGAATTCCGCCCTGAATTTAAACGGGATGGATCCGACCAGGACGATCCCTCAGAAGCAGGGGCTTCTGAAAATACAGCTACCGAGGATGCAGAAGCATTAGCTTCTGTTGACGAAATGGCCTCGGTGGCTTTTTAAGGAGGTTTTTATAGGATAGATACCATAGGATTTCTCCCTTTTAGGGAGCCGGGGTGTTACTCCGGCTCCCGTTTTTTCCCTCCTCTTGGGCGAAAAATCCATCCTTCCAGTTAAACCGCACGGCATTTGGCAGGGGAGCGGTGTTTTTTACGGCGTCCATAATATCCTTGTAATCTTTCTTTTTAAGGGGTGGCCCGGAAAAGTCCAGGATGAACCGGCGGAATCCCGCTTCCTGGAGAAAGGGGATCTTATCAATAATGGAAAAGGGTTTTTCCGGGTAGACCCGGGAACCATCCCGTTCGGTAATGAGCCGGAAAGATTCGTCCCTGCTGTCCTGGAAATTACCAAAATCGTAGGTCCGCCCCAGATCCGCCCTAATACGGAATAGCGCGGGGTAGGCAAAGACGGTAACAAAGCCCTGGGAGCGTCGGTTTTGCTCGATGGTTTTTTCCCAATTCTGCCGGTTGTTTTCCAGGGGGGATATCAGAGCGTCTGTCCCCATATCGGCGATAAACGCGGCGGACCAGCGGTTAAAGGCGTAAAGGTAGGGCCCGGCTATAAGATGCGCCCCAGGCATATCCCGGAACAGCGATATATGTCCGGGGTTGTTTACCACAAATTCCCGACAGCCCTTTTCGAAGAGCCGGGGGATCTCCTCCGTAAGGAGGCTGTCCATGGCCTGGGGAAAATAGGGATCCAGAACCAGGATCGTCTCTCCGGGTTTAAAAGGCAGGAGGGGCTTATCTTCTCCCAAAAGGTAGGCCGCCGTTTTACGGTTATACTCTACCATGGCCCGTATGGGTCTGACCGACTGGACCACAAACAGATCCTCCACCCGGGAAACCATGACATAGATCCCTTCGGGGAATAGCTTGCCATCCTTCTTTTTAACCGCCCCTAAACTTAGTTCCGGGGCTTTGTCATGACCGGGCAGGCGGCGGCAGGTATCCAGGTTATTAGGTATAACCGGAGTATAACGCCGGGACATAGCCTTGGTTTGGATCAGGTAGACCGAATCCCCTTCACCAAAACCTTCGGGGATGGAAATCCACCGCTTGGCGCCGCCGCCGTCCTGCTCCTGTTCGTCTTCTGCGAAGTTCAGCTTATGGGACTGCCGGTCCGAATCGTCCCGGCGGTGGAGCCGTACAGAATCGCCAATACCGGGCATAACCGGTCCCCGGGCAATCAGCCCACGGCTTTCGCCTTCGCCCCCCCTTACCCGGAGTATGGTTCCCAGCGCTATGCCCGTACCGCCGTCCTGTTCCGGGTTCAACCAGGTTTTGGGACCGGTGTCGTTGTCGGGGCCCTTGGTAAAATAGAAGGTGGTTTTGGCCCGGGCAAAGTCGTTGCGGAGTATGCCCAGCCCTTCGGCAATACTCTTTTCCCGGTCTCCCTCCAGGCCATCAATGACCCGGCGGTAGGCGGATACCACGGTACCCACGTACTCGGCGCTTTTCATCCGCCCTTCGATCTTGAAAGAACCTACTCCTGCATCCGCCAGAGCCGGAATCTGTTCCAGAAGCTGCAGATCCCCGGGGCTAAAATAGTAGCCCCCATTATCGGCCGTCCGATCATCGCCGGATCGCCGGTAGAGCCGTCGGCAAGCCTGGGTACACATGCCGCGGTTGGCGGACTTGCCCCCCAGGTAGCTGGAAAAAAGACAAAGCCCGGAGGCGCTGACACAGAGGGCGCCGTGGACAAAGACCTCCAGCGCCATGTTGGTGTTATCCCGAATATCCCGTATTTCCTCCAGGTTAAGCTCCCTGGCAAGGACAACCCGGGAGAAGCCGTTTTTGGAAAGAAGATTCGCCCCCCGGGCTGAGGCGATATTCATCTGGGTGGAGGCGTGAAGGCGGAGCGCCGGAAAATGATCCCGAACCATCTTTACCACCCCGAAATCCTGAACAATAATACCGTCCGGACCCAGGTTAGCCAGATATTTCAGGAGCTGATACACCCGATCGGCTTCCCGCTGTTCGAAAACCGTATTCACCGTAACATAGATCTTGACCTTCATCCGGCGGGCAACGCGGAGCAGGCCTTCAAACTGGGAATAGGCAAAATTGGCGCTCCGGATCCGGGCGTTGAAGTTTTTCAGCCCCAGGTAAACCGCGTCCGCCCCCTCGCCAATGGCGGCGTCAAGGGCTTCCGGGGAGCCCGCGGGGGCAAGGAGTTCGATGTTCATTGGAGTAGTATATCAGAAAAGACCTACCGGGTCATCCGCGAGAAGGACCCCTCCCGGTCGGAGAGCATCCGTGAACGGGTTTCATTCACAAAGGAACGCCGGTTTTCCGCAGCCGTCTCGTTTAGTATCTCTATATACCTGGCAATAACAGAAAGTTCCTGGTCAAAGGCGTCGGCGTTTCGCCAATTTCGTTTTACGGTTTCCAAGGTCTGGCCGGTTTCGTGGGAGATCTGCAGGGCAGATTCCAGGCGGGTTAGATCATTTTCGCGGTTATAATAGTGATCGCCGATTTCCCTGACCGCCGAGGCGAAATCCAGTACGGCGGCGGAGCGGCGGAGCATCAGCGCGGCGAAGTCGTTGACCGGGTCTGTGAGGACAACCACCCGCTCAAAGGCGCCGGGCATCCCGGGGGCGGTGTTACCATCGGTATACAGGCCGACCTCCGGAGTGGATGAACCCTGGGGGTTTTTAACGTGTAAAGCCGCAACCTGCACGCCACGGTTTTGAGGGGGAATACGGTAGCGTACAAACAGGGTCTTATAATCTCCCTGATGCAGGCTGTCAATGCGGCATATAACCCGGTTATTTTCGATCCGGTGCTGGTATCCTAGAACTTCCAATATCTCGATACCCGGGGTAAACTCCAGTTCTATGCTCAGGTTTTCAACTGCGGTAACCGCTATCCGCTCAAATTCCCTGTCGGTATTCAGAAGACCATCTACCATATCCTGGCTGCGTAGATTGCGGGAAGCGCCCTGACCATATTCCGCCAGGGTCCGCAGAAGTTCCGCATCGAAGTTTCTCCCCAGCCCTATGGTTGATAGGGAAATACCCTGTTGTTTCCGGAGTTCCACCAATTGGTGGAGCCGATCCAGGGTATCATTGCCGGTATATTCAAAGGTACAGATCTCAGTAATACTGGCGCGGCCGGATCCGTGTACGGACCCCTCAAAGTATAGATATTCCTTTCCGTTCTTTATTTCTATCTGGAAGGGGGTAGGATAGGGTTTCTCTTCATAGCTTATATAGTTCTGTATATACACCCGGTAAGTTCCCCGGGGGGCCATGTTATCGGGCCAGAAAATATTTTCCACCGGCTTCAGAGTTTCGCCGTATAAATTCCGATCCACATCCAGCCAGCCGCCGTTGGAGTCCCTGGGGTTGTTGAAATTTATTTCTTCCCCCGTGGGGCCTACCACATGGAGGTCTAAATCGTTCCGGTTATTCCACATGAGAGAGATTCTGAGATCACCGGTGTGGGCATTGGACTGGGCGAGCCGCGCTGAAAATTCATCTCCATCCGAAAAAAGGAGGACCTGATTTATCGAATCTTCCCGGTAGTAGGGTACGATCTGCTCATAGCCTAGACTGATACCCGCTTCAAGGTTGGTGAGTCCCTGGGGGTAGAGTTTGTCCACCGCTTCCAGAAATAAACGGCGTTTCAAAGCTGAATTCATCAGGGTAGGTTCAAAAACCACCTGGGCGGAATTGTTGAAGCTTACCAGTGATAGTGCGTCCACATTCCGGATTTTTTTTATGAAGTCCGTCATGGACGCCTTAAACCAGAAGAGTTTGTTGTCGTCGTTCATGGAAAGGGATGTATCCACCACCAGTACCAGATTCATGGGTGGAAGTTCTGCGAAACCCCAGGTTTTTCCCTGGATTCCGACCTGGATAATACCTTCCGGTCCCAGATGGTTGCGTCCCAGGGGGATGGTCCGGTTCAACTCATTATAGATGTTAACCCCTATATCGGTTTCCGGCTCGGGATACCCGTAGTTATAGGAAGCAAGATAGGAATCGGTATAGATATCTTCGGGAGCCAGAATAATTCCATTGTTTGCAAGATACCTGCTTCTGGCCCGCTGAGAAGCGCTTTCGGCGAACCCCTCGGCAAACATAAGCGCGGGGATGCAGCAAAACAACAAGCCCAGGACTAAGCCCTTCAGTTGGAAATTACGCGGGGAACTTCGGTGCAAATTGGGGAACATTATTTCCTCCATAACTTATAGTGCGGAACGGACAACCCGGAAACCGATGTAATCAGTTTTTGCGGTGTGGTCTTTTAATATCCGGTTTGCGGAACGCAGAAACCGCGCTTCGCTATACCAGCTTCCGCCGCGCATTACCGCGGGGTTCCACAGGGAACCGTCCAGGGCGCCGGTATTACTGTACTCCTTGTACTGATCCCAGCACCACTCATACACATTGCCATGCATATCGTATAAACCCCAGGCATTGGGGGCAAAGCTTCGCACCGTGGTGGTCTGTCTCCGGTACCGGCTTTTTGCGTGCCGGTTATAGGGGTAGTTTCCGTCAAAATTCGCCTGGTTTGCAGTTATGTTGCTTCCGGTGTGGAAGGCCGTTTGGGTACCCGCCCGGCAGGCATATTCCCATTCCACTTCTGTGGGGAGCCGGTATCCATCGGCGTTATGGTCCCAGAGTATTTCTGTTTCCCGTATCACATAGGCGGGGATGAGCCCTTCTATGATGCTCCGGGCATTGCAGTAGGCCACGGCGTCATACCAGCTGACCTGTTCCACCGGAAGGCTGGCCCCGGTGAATTTGCTGGGGTTTGTCCTCATCACCTGTTCATATTCCCGCTGGGTTACTTCGTTTTTCGCCATATAAAAGGCGCCGACCATCACCTGATGCTGGGTTTCATCCTTCTGCCGGGAAACTTCCGAGGCGGGACTCCCCATGATAAAAAAACCGCCTTCAATTTTTACAAAATCAAGGAGTATATCCGATGAATAACTCTGGGCATTTACCCTACCGGGGATCAACAGGACGCCGATAAGCGTAAAAAAGGCCAAAAACCTCTGGGGTAATTTCATATTCACTTTCCTTTTTAAAAGACGGTACCCTGAAAGTATATTTTCTGACACCCTCATTGTCAAGTTTCGGCAGAAAACCACTGCCCAGTAAGATATTTTTTTGGTATAATCCGGAAATGAATATTCGGGAACAGCTTACAGAATTAGCCTCGCGGCGAATCCTTATTTTGGACGGGGCAATGGGGACCATGGTCCAGCGTTTCAAGCCCACCGGGGCGGATTTTCGGGGCCAGCGGTTTAAGGATCATTCCACGGAACTCCTGGGGTGCAACGATCTGCTCTGTTTGACCAAGCCGGAGATAATTTCATCCATACATGAAGCATACCTCAAAGCCGGGGCGGATATTATCGAGACCTGCAGCCTCAATTCCACTGCGGTATCCCTGGCGGATTACGGCCTGGCGGATCTGGCTTACGAAGTCAGCGTTGCCGCCGCCGCGGTGGCCCGGAAGGCTGCGGACAAATTTTCCACAACAGACAAGCCCCGGTTTGTGGCGGGGAGCATCGGGCCCACTACCCGGAGCGGCAGCATGTCCCCGGACATGGACGACCCCGGCAAACGGGGCGTTACCTGGGGTGAACTTGAATCGGCCTACTACGACAATGCCCGGGGATTGCTGGACGGCGGCGCGGATATCCTTCTGGCGGAAACTCTCTACGATACCCTCAATGCCAAGGCCGCCGTCTTCGCTATTAACCGGCTGTTGGAGGAACGGCATCTCGATGTGCCCCTGATACTTTCCGCCACCGTTTCCGACGCGGCGGGCCGGCTCCTTTCGGGACAGACCGTGGAGGCTTTCTGGACTTCGGTGGCCCACGCCAAACTCTGGGCCGTGGGCCTAAACTGTTCCTTCGGCGCCGAAAAGCTTAAAGCCCATATCGCCGCCCTTGCGGGTATCGCTCCCTGTCTGATAAGCGCCTACCCCAACGCGGGGCTGCCTAACCGCCTGGGCGAATACGACGAGACCCCGGAAACTATGGCCGCAACGATTGAAGAATATATGAAGGAAGGGCTGGTGAACATAGTCGGGGGCTGCTGCGGCTCCACCCCGGATCACATTGCCGCCATTGCAGCCAGGGCCGTAAACTACGCGCCCCGGGTAATTCCGAAACCCCAACGAAAAACGGTGTTGGCCGGGCTTGAGCCCTTCACGGTAGACCGGGAGAAGGGGCTGACGAATATTGGGGAGCGGACCAACGTAGCGGGAAGCCGAAAATTCCTGCGGCTCATCAAAGATGGAAACTATACCGAGGCCCTGATCATGGTCCGGGATATGATAGACCAGGGGGCGGCGCTTATCAACGTGGGTATGGACGACCCTTTCCTGGACGCCCCTGCTGCCATGACTCAGTTCCTCAATCTTGCACTTTCGGATCCCGACATAGCCCGGGTCCCGGTGATGGTGGACAGTTCCCGCTGGGAGCTTATCGAGACGGGCCTTAAGCTCCTCCAGGGAAAGGGGCTGGTGAATTCCATCAGCCTGAAGGAGGGGGAGGCGGAGTTCCTCAAAAAGGCCCGGATTGCCCGGCGTTACGGCGCAGCGGTGGTGGTGATGCTCTTCGACGAGCGGGGCCAGGGCGCGGAGTATGAGCGGAAAATCGAAATCGCCAAACGCAGCTACGAACTCCTGGTGCGGGACGGATTCCCCCCGGAGGATATCGTGTTTGATCCCAACGTACTATCGGTTGCCACGGGAATTCCCGAACACGATCGGTACGCGCTGGATTTTATCCGCGCCTGCCAATGGATACGCGAACATTGTCCCGAATCACAGATTTCCGGCGGCATTACCAACCTTTCCTTTAGTTTCCGGGGCAACGATACGGTCCGGGAGGCCATGCACGCAGTTTTTCTGAAACACGCCTTTGAAGCGGGTCTTTCCATGGCCATAGTAAACCCCGGCGCCCTTGTCCCGTACGATGATGTTGAGCCGGGCCTGCGGGACGTTATAGAGGATCTGCTTCTCTGTAAAAGCCCCGACGCTGCGGAACGGCTGTTAACCCTGGCCATAGCGATAAAGGACGCCGGGGATGGATCCGGCGCGGGAAACACCGCCAAGACGAATACCGCTTCCTGGCGGTCCCTGAACGTAGAAGAACGGGTGGTTCACGCCCTGGTTAAAGGCATGGACGACCATATTGAAGGGGACGTACTGGAACTGCGCGGCAAGCTGCGGACCCGGGCGCTGGAACTGGTAGAGGGCCCCCTGATGCGGGGTATGCGGGAAGTGAGCAGGCTTTTCGGCGAGGGGAAGATGTTCCTTCCCCAGGTGATACGCAGCGCCCGGGTGATGAAGAAGGCGGTATCCGTCCTGGAGCCTTTTATTGAGCAGGAAAAAACAGCCGGCACAAGCAGCGGCGGAACGATACTCTTGGCTACGGTGAAGGGAGATGTCCACGATATTGGTAAGAATATTGTCGGTGTTGTTCTGGGCTGTAATGGATACACCGTAAAAGATCTGGGGATCATGGTTCCTGCGGAGGACATTCTGGACGCTGCGGAAAAAGAGGGCGCCGGTGTTATTGGCCTTTCGGGGCTTATCACCCCGTCCCTGGAAGAGATGGTTCGTACCGCCCGGGAGATGGAGAAGCGGCGGATGACTATCCCTCTGCTCATAGGCGGCGCTACGACGAGTCTGGCCCATACGGCCCTGAGGATAGCCCCGGAATATTCCGGCCCCGTGGTATATGTGAGCGATGCGGGACAATCCGCTGGGGTGGTCCGCTCCCTGCTGTCGGCAAACGAGCGGCCGCGGTTTATGGAAGAACTGGAGGGGCGTTACCGGCAGGCGGTGGAGCAGCACGAAAAAATAGCCGCAAAGATCGAGCTTATCCCCCTGGAAGCGGCCCGGAAGAATAGTGTTCCTAAGAGCTCCGCTCCAAACCGGGAGCCGAAAACAAAGGGCCTCATAGACGTAAACGGGTATCCCCTTGAACGGATTATCCCTTATATAGATTGGGAGGGCTTCCTCCGCATCTGGAGTGTGGATGGCCATGGCAGTCTTAGTGTGGAAAAGAATATTGCCAGGGAAAAACTGCTGGAAGATGCCCGGAAGCTGCTCGCCAAGGTAAGCGCCGAAAAGCTCCTTGAACTGCGGGGAGTCCTGGGGATTTTCCCTGCCTGTTCCAAAGGGGAGGATATCCTGGTATACGATCACTCCTCTAAACCATCCACCAAAACGGAGCGCGCCCGCTTTGCCTTTCTGCGGAACCAGGAGAAAAAGCGGGCCCGGGGACCAAACCCCTGTCTGGCGGATTTTCTGCCGGAAGCGGATACCGGCAGCAATAATAGTAGCGGCTGGCTGGGCCTTTTCGCCCTCAGCGCCAGCGTCGGTCTGGAAGAAGCCGCTACTGCATTCCGTTCCCGCAACGACGACTACGGAGCCCTGCTCCTGGGCACCCTGGCGGACAGCCTTGCTGAAGCCTTTGCGGAAGAGATCCACCTCCGCATACGCCGGGAATGGTGGGGCTATGCGGGGGAAGAAACCCTGTCGATAGCGGATGTGCTTGCAGGAAAATATACGGGGATACGCCCCGCCTTCGGGTATCCCCCCTGTCCGGACCATCAGGATAAACGGATCGCCTTTGATTTACTGGATACACAGAAACGCTGCGGTCTTACCCTCACCGAATCTGCCATGATGATTCCTGCGGCATCGGTGTGCGGCATGGTGTTTTCCGACCCCGGCGCTTACTATTTCAGCGCTACCCCGGTGGGGGATGATCAGCTTGAAGGGTGGGCAGCACGGAAAGGCATAAGCGCGGAAGAAGCCCGGAGACGACTGGGGCGGATTTAGGCTGGCTGCTTCACGGGACATTTGTCCCCTCAGCTCAATCGTCTCCGCCCTGTTTAAGGGACTGCTTAAATAAGGCTTCCGTATCTATTTTCTCGTCAACCCCAAAGACCGGGATAACTCCGCTGTTGTTCGCGCTGCGGAACAGGGCCTCGGTTCGTTCACTATCGTAAGCCCAGCTGCTGTCATTGTTTACCAGATTGTCCAACACCACGGTTACCGCCAAGGTATAGAATAGTAAGCTGGCGTTGGTTCTTTTTTTTCCCAGCAGGGTATCCAGCCGGGTGGATACCGGATTGGGAACCTGGAAAACATAGGTCTCCCAAGGGTTTTCAATCCCATCACAATGGGTGTTGTCCGTAAGGCCTGCCTTAATACCCTGTTCTATCCCCGCCGCTACGCCGGTCAGGTACTTTCGGAGCCGCCGGATTTCCGGGTAGAGGGCGGTAACTTCCTTTTTTTGGAAAGGCGGAGGGGCGCTTGATTCAAACCGGTAATAGGGCAGGAAATAGAGCCGCTTGGTCCAGTGGAGTTCGTTAAGCAGCCGTTTTGCGTAGGGGGATGTCCGGGACTCGGCGGGGCTGTCCAGGATACGGCAGTATTCCGCCAGCCGGGGGAGGTACTCTTTGTCAAAGGCCTCATCAATATAGAAGTGCCAGTCGGTCATAATAGTAGCCATGGTTTCCCGGATATCTTCCACGGAACCATCGGAATTAGTGATCGTGCTGAAGTTTACATACCGGAGTCCAAAGAGCAGTTCCTCCAGGATACGGGTCAGGATCACAACCTGCTGGAGGGGATCCGATGGAGGGATAAGGACGTAGTTCTTTTTTAGGTCAAAGATATCCGAAAAATAGGGGAAGAAATCGGGGAACTCGGACATTTTCTCCCAGCCGGCCTTGGGAAACAAGGTTTCCAGGGTGTCCATACCTCGGTCCAGGGCCTTCCGTTCAGCCTCCCGGATAACCCGCTTTTCCTTTTCCTCTTCGGTGATCTCCGTGTCATCCGTTTTCTCATCGTCCTTTTCGCCGCCTCCCTCGTTCTCCTTCATCCCGGTGACCATCTCTTCGGTAATCTCCTCTTCCTTTATAATGTCCTGGGGAGTAAGACGGTTCTCTTCGGTTACTTCGAGGAAGGCCATAAACCGATTGCGCCGTTCGGTAAAGAAGGCATTGTAGGTTAAGAACTTATTTGACAGCAGTTTGAGGAGCAGGGGGTACAGGAGAAACCGTATATCCCGCCGTATCATATCGAATGCGGCCATGGCGGAACGGATTTGATCCTGCTGTTTGTTTTGCGCCTCCGTGGGGTTTTCAATAAAGAGTATTTTGTACAGCAGGCGGTAGGCTTCTTTGATATGACCGTCCAGATCCAGCTGTTCCATAAGAAAGAGGGGTTTATATATGATCTTGAGGATCCCCGTAAAATCCGCAACCCTGGCGCTGCGGGGATTAGCCTGGAGTCTGGCCAGATCCCCGGCGATTTTTTCAATATTCCATTGGCGGAAAATATCTACGACCCCATAGGCGGCGGGAGATATTCGTTTGAACCGCTCGTTTCGCAGGATATTATTCCGGGGCAGCAGGGTCCGGGTAACGGTTACCAAAAGCTCAATATGCTTGTAGTATTCGTTCATCCTCTTGTTTACAAAGACGGCGCTTACCCCATCAGGAGGCCTGCTGAAGGGAGTCAATATGGACTGAAGAACCTGTATGGGGTTTTTTATATCGAATTCCGCTGAACCGCAGAGACGATCCATTTTTACCCGCTCCCAGTAACTTTGTTTGATCGGTGTGGTGGGATCGTCCGCAGGGTTTGGTTTTTTTATTTTTAGCTTGGCCTCATTACCGAAATCGACATCCGCCGGAAGGGGCGCTTCCGGCCGCCGTCTGGGCTGGTTCCTGCTGGTACCGCCGCCGCTGCCGGACCTGCCCTTTACATGAACGTCCACGACTTCATGCCTGGTCCTGGGGGGGGGCGGCGGCGGGGTTGGCGACTTTTCAACCCCCACATCTCCCCCTAAAAGTCCGGCCAGCCGTTTAGCCTCCGCAGGATCGAAGGACCCTAATTTACCTCGTACCCGGTCTAATTCGCCGGGTTCATAGATTGCCTTTTGTTTTGCCATATTTATACCCGAAGATAGAGTTTTTCGCCCGAACCCCAAAGATTACGGACCGGGATTTGTTCACCCTCAGAATTAACCACCATTCCATTATAATATCCCAAAGGGGTATGATATTCCCACTTTGTAAGAAATAAATTGAAAGAACTTCGTATTTGCTCCTGGGGGGTGAAGGTAAGATCCACCATCCCCTCCACATCCTGAATTACCCAATCGGATTCAACTCCCTTGGGCATGGTTATCCGTACCGGCGGCAAGGGAGTCATACGCCCCTTCTCCTTGAAAGAGCCTTCCTGCCAAAGAACATTCTCGTTGTTCTTAAAGGTCTCCTTAGTTTGATTTTCGGCGATACTGAAGCCAAATCGGAGCTTTTCCGTATTTCCAAAGGCGTTACACCAGGTTGAGTGCATCCGGTAAGGGAAATAGCCCTTATAATCCCGGAAAATCCCCGTCGTTTTTTCCGGATCCAGGGAAATATGCCGTCCCCCAAAAACCATATCTCCCCGGACCGCTGCAAAGGTCTTATAAGCGTACATGCAGCGCTGGTCTGAAAAAGGCAGGTTCACCACCATGGGGGATACCTTCAGGGAATTCAGGCGGTATTCCAGATGGGTCGTGAGGGAGGGCCGTTTGCGGGTTGCCTCAATATCCAGGTCTATCTTGATTGTATTGGCATCAAGCCAGCTATGGATACGGAAGAAAAACCCGTAAGAGCCGCTGTAAACCGAGGAATTTGAAAGGCTCCGGGGAAGATGCCAACCGGTGAAGGGAATAACCTTATTAAACCGCAGCCGCTCCCCGCTTTCCTTATCGTAGAGGACCACCTGGGCAACGCGGTAATACTTTATATTCGCCAGAAAGGCTTCCAAATATACATGATCATCCTGGACGGTGAAGGATTCCCATTCCTTTACCCGCAAATCCCGTAATCCCCGGGGCAGGGGAAACGAAAAGGGACGCTGGATTTCCAGAAGATCCACTTCATCGAAGGCCTCTTCCCAGGTCCCCTGAATGGGCGTGCCGTTTTCAATTGGAGCCCCCCGGGAGGCAAGAATTTCCCTAGTATACATTTCCCTTTAGTATACGGTATTTTTTCCAAAAATATGTAGATTTCCTTGATTTTTATTTAGATCCCCGTTGACGCGCTACAGATAGAGTAATATCATGCGAAATAACGCTATATACTGCGTATGTTTCATCCGAAATATAAAATAAAAAAAGAAAAAGATTTGGGGATTTTTTGGGGGGGAGTAATGCCTACGAGGATTTTAAAACGGGATGGAAGGGAAGCCCCGTTTAATATTGAAAAAATAACGAATGCTATTTACAAGGCAGGGATGGCCACCGGTACTATGGAATGGGAAGATGCCATGGCGCTTTCTGAACGGGCTGTTAGCCGGCTTGAAGCGGCCTATAAAGGCAGGATCCCCGCGGTGGAGGAGATTCAGGATACGGTTGAGCAGGTGATGATCGAAAGCGGCCTGGGTACGACGGCAAAGAAATTCATCCTCTACCGGGCGGAACGGACCCGGATCCGGGAGATGAATACCCGGCTGATGCGTACCTACGAGGAATTGACCGTTAAGGATGCGAAGGACAACGATTTAAAACGGGAAAATGCCAACATCGACGGCGATACCGCCATGGGACATATGCTCAAGTACGGTTCCGAGGGGGCCAAGCAGTTCAACGAGCTGTTTATTCTCAATCCCCTCCATGCCAAGGCCCACCATGAAGGTGATATTCACATCCACGACCTGGATTTTCTTACCCTTACCACTACTTGTTGCCAGATTGATATCAATAGGCTCTTCACCGGCGGCTTTGGGACCGGCCACGGAGCCATCCGGGAACCCAACGATATACGCAGCTACTCCGCCCTGGCCTGTATCGCCATACAATCAAACCAGAACGACCAGCACGGCGGACAGAGCATCCCTAACTTTGACCGGGGACTCGCCCCGGGGGTGGCAAAGACCTACGTTAAAATGTATCGCCAGAACATGCTTAAGGCCCTGGAGCTCCTGGCTTTTGCCCAGGTGGAGGAACTGGAAGCGGCGCTGAAGACGGAACTTTTTGGCGGTTCCCTGCGGCCCAAGCTGAGCGGTTCCGAAGAGTACTGCAAGGCGGAGGCGCTTATCCTAGCCCGGCGCCTGGATGCCGATACCATCAAGCGGGCCCAGGATTTTGCCCTGTCATCGGCCCTGAAGGAAACGGAGCGTAATACCTACCAGGCAATGGAAGCGTTTATCCACAATCTCAACACTATGCACAGCCGGGCGGGAGCCCAGATCCCCTTTTCTTCTATCAATTATGGAACCGATATTTCTCCCGAGGGCCGGATGATCGTCCGGAACATACTCCTGGCCACCGAAGCCGGGTTGGGAGACGGGGAAACTCCGATTTTTCCGATTCAGATTTTCCGAGTTAAGGAAGGGATCAACTATAATAAGGGTGATCCTAACTACGATCTCTTTAAGCTTGCCTGTAAGGTCAGCTCCAAGCGGCTTTTCCCCAACTTTTCTTTCCAGGATGCTCCCTACAATCTCCAATACTACCACCCGGAACGGCCGGAAACGGAGATTGCCTACATGGGCTGCCGTACCAGGGTGATGGGGAATATCTACGATCCCGACCAGGAAGTAACCTACGGCCGGGGCAACCTGAGCTTTACCTCGATAAACCTACCCCGGCTTGCCCTGCGGGCTAACCGTGACATTGATCTATTCTTTGACGAACTGGATAAAAAAACCGATCTGGTGATAGCTCAGCTCATGGAGCGTTTTGAGATCCAGGCCCGGAAGCGGGTGAAAAATTTCCCCTTCCTCATGGGCCAGGGGATATGGCTCGATTCGGATAAGCTGGACTGGGAAGATGAAATCCGGGAGGTTCTCAAACATGGGACCCTAACCCTGGGCTTTATCGGCCTGGCGGAATGCCTTAAAGCGCTGATTGGGAAGCACCACGGAGAATCGGCGGAAGCCCAGGCCCTGGGTTTGCGGATCATCGGCAAACTTCGCAGCCGTATGGACGAGGCGTCTCTGGAAAAGAAGCTCAACTTCTCACTTATCGCCACCCCGGCGGAGGGCCTTTCCGGCCGCTTCGTCAAACTGGATCGACAGATCTTCGGCGCCATTCCGGGGGTCACCGATAAGGACTACTACACCAACAGTTTCCATGTGCCGGTATACTACCCCATCGCCGCCTTAAAAAAGATAGACATTGAGGCTCCCTACCACGCCCTGACCAATGCCGGACACATCAGCTACATCGAGCTGGACGGGGACGCCTCCAAGAATCCCGAGGCCTTTGAGAAGATAGTCCGGGCCATGAAAGATGCGGGTATCGGTTACGGCAGCCTGAACCATCCCCTGGACCGGGACCCGGTCTGCGGTTTCCGGGGCATCATCGGCGAGACCTGCCCCAAGTGCGGTCGTACCGAGGGGGATGTACCCTTTGAGCGGATCAGGCGTATCACCGGTTATCTGGTGGGAACCCTGGACCGGTTTAACAACGCGAAGCGGGCGGAAGAAAAAGATAGGGTAAAGCATTTCCATGTTGACCATACCGCAGCCTCGTAACGAGGTTTTAGACCAAAGTGCTGCCCGGATAACAGACGACCCAAGTACCGCTTGTCTCACCATAGGCGGCTTGGAGCCGGAGTCCATCGTAGACGGCCCGGGTTTCCGCTATACGGTATTTGTCCAGGGCTGTAATTTCCGCTGCCCCGGCTGCCATAATGCCCAGCTGCAAACCTTTGCCAGCGGCCGCAGTATTACTGTGGGAGAGATTCTGGACGCTGTCCGGGACAATCCTCTCCTGGACGGCCTTACCCTTTCCGGCGGTGACCCCTTTACCCAGGCCATTTCCTGCGCCGCCCTGGCGGAGGAAGTCCATGCCCTGGGTCTTTCAGTGATGACCTATACGGGCTATACCTTCGAGGACCTTTGGCTCGCGGAAAACCCGGACTGGCGGCGGCTCATCATGGCCACCGATGTCCTGGTGGACGGCCCCTTTGTCCGGGAACAGCGCAACATCGACCTGCGCTTCCGGGGCTCCTCCAACCAGCGGCTTATCGATGTACGGCGGACCTTCGCTGCGGGGAAGATCATCGTACTGCCGGAAGACTAAGGTACTTGGCATTATAGCGAAGACATTATTCCTATGAAAAATGCAGATTATTATAGCGTTATTCATATGAATAACGCTATAATATTTGACAAATAATACATTATTTGGTATAATTAGCCCATGGAACGCTGCTTAACCAAGCAACTTATTGCCTGGAAGGATAACCCTGAAAAAAAACCGCTCATCCTCAAGGGTGTCAGACAGTGTGGTAAAACTTGGCTCCTTAAAGAATTCGGCGAAGAGTACTACGATGATACGGCGTATTTTAGCTTTGAAGGAAACGATCCCCTGCATGCCCGATTTGCAGGCGATTTTGATGTGCGCCGCATCATCACGGAACTAGGGGTTTATCGAAAAAAGAACATTGAGCCCGGAAAAACGCTGATCATCTTTGACGAAATCCAATTTTGCGGCCGAGCGTTAAGTTCCTTGAAATACTTTTGCGAAGACGCCCCGGAGTATCATATCGTTTGTGCGGGCTCCCTTCTGGGACTTGCCCTCTCAGGACCATTATCATTTCCTGTGGGTAAAGTAGATTTTCAAACCCTCAGACCCCTGAGCTTTTATGAATTTCTCCTTGCCAATGGAGAGGCTCTGCTCTGTAAGCATCTTGAAAAATTTCCCGTAGAGGAGCCGGTACCGGAGCTGTTTGCCGGAATGCTAGAACGGTATGTGCGGACTTATTATATAACCGGCGGTATGCCCGAGGCGGTGGCAAACTGGATTGCAAACCATGATATCGAAAAGCTTGAAGCGGTTCACCGGAAGATCCTGGATAGTTATGAACTGGATTTTGCCAAACACGCCCCGACCGGGGAATTCCCTAAGCTGCGGGCGGTATGGCATTCCATCCCGGCTCAGCTGGCGAAGGAAAACAGTAAATTTATATTTAGCCAGGTTAAAAAGGGGCAGCGGGCTAAGGATCTGGAGGACGCTCTGGAATGGCTCCTTGGCGCGGGTCTTGTGTACCGGGTTACCAAGGTTGAAAAGCCCTTCATGCCCCTGTCTTCTTATGCGGACAGTAGTTTTTTTAAGCTCTACATGGCTGATGTGGGATTGCTCCGAACCATGGCAGCCCTTCCTGCGGAGGCCGTCCTTGGGCAGATAGATGTCTACAAAGAATTTAAGGGCGCCCTGACAGAAAATTACGTCCTCACCGAACTGGTGAACCTGTATAATGAACCCCCCTTTTTTTGGCGCTCCAATAACACTGCCGAAGTTGATTTTATCATTCAGCATAAGCTGGATATTATTCCCATCGAAGTTAAATCGGAACGGAATACTAAGGCAAAATCCCTGGCGGAGTACCGTAAGAAATATGAACCACGATGGGCGGTAAAAACTTCCATGAGTAATGGGGCGAATACTTTTTGCGAAGGAGAAAAAAGCGCCGTGCTTAACGTGCCACTCTATATGCTGTGGATGCTTAAAAGCCTGTTGGCTGATAAGGGTAATACCCCATGAAGCTCCTCCTCCACACCTGCTGCGCTCCCTGCTCCGTCCAATGCGTGGAAGCCCTCCGCGCCGAAGACATACGCCCGGACCTGTTCTGGTACAACCCCAACATCCACCCCTATACGGAGTATAAAGCCCGCCGGGATACCCTGGTTCAGTTTACGACAGATGAGGGGCTGGACCTCCACATGGAGGACGATTACGGCCTCCGTACTTTTATAGCCGGCGTCTATCCCCATTTTGAGAATCGCTCTGACGGAGAGATTCCCGGCGAAGGCCCACCGGATGTGACTGGCAGCCCCCGCTGTGCTGTCTGTTATCGTCTCCGGCTGGACAAAACCGCAGCCTATGCGGCTGCCCATGGCTACGATTGTTTTTCCACAACCTTGCTTATCAGTCCCTATCAGAAACACGATCTCATCCGGGAAGTCGCGGAAGGGATGGCGGGAAAGTATGGCGTGCAATTTTTCTACCGGGATTTCCGCCCCGGTTTTCGGGAAGGCCAGAAGCAGGCTCGGGAGCGGGGTTTCTATATGCAGAAATACTGCGGGTGTATTTTTAGTGAGGAAGAACGGTATCTGGGGAAACGGGAATGATGAAGGATGAAATAGCCGAACTGTTTGCCCTGATTACCAACGCCCGTCACTGCGTGGCCCTGACCGGCGCGGGGATAAGTACCCTTTCCGGTATCCCCGACTTTCGGGGGAAAAACGGCCTGTATACCGCCGGACTGCCCCGGGAATTTACGGATAAGTATTCCCCGGAAGTTCTTTCCCTGTACCTGGCAGGGCTGCCTGGGGAATCTCCAGCGAAGTTTTCAGAAAAAGTTTTCGACATTGATCAATTTGAAAGGGACCCGTCTTATTTTTATACTAACGCCGGCCCCATGGTTTATACGGTTCATGAGAAGGAACCTTCCCTCGTGCACACCTGCCTTGCGGAACTGGAACGACGGGGCCGCGTCAAGGCGGTGATAACCCAGAACATCGATATGCTCCACCAGAAGGCGCTTAGTCAAAGGGTAATCGAATTGCACGGTTCCCCCCGTATGCACTACTGCCTCCGCTGCGCCGGTATACGGGTGGGTTACGCCGAGGCTGCGGCGACGGTAAAGGCCGGGCAACTGCCCCATTGCCCCAAATGCGGCAGGGTCCTAAAACCGGCCGTCACCTTTTACGGTGAAAGCCTTCCAATGGAAGCGCGGCGGGAAGCGGAAGGGGAAGCCCAGGAGGCGGACCTGATGCTCATCCTGGGGTCCAGCCTTACGGTACTGCCCGCTGCCGCCATTCCCCGTACTACCCTGCAGCGGGGCGGCAAGCTGGTTATCGTCAATGATATGAAGACCCCCTTGGACGATGATGCGGCTCTGCGTTTCTGGGATCTGGAAGAGGTGTTTGAAAGTATTCAGGGATACTGCGATAAATGATCTATCTAACCGCCTGTTTCCTGATGATTCTTGTAGGTTTTTTCTTGGATCTGCTTCTGGCAGATCCGCTGTGGATGCCCCATCCGGTGCGTCTCATGGGACTGCTGATAGGCAAGGGGGAAGTTTTTCTTCGCCGCTTGTTTCCGGGGAAGGAACTATTTGCGGGGACCCTGTTGGTAATTGTAATCGCGGCTCTGTCGTTTTTACTTCCCCTGTTACTGTTACTGCTGGCACTTAGGATTTCTTTTTTGGCGTGGTTTGTTCTGGGCGCTTTCATGTCCTATCAGGTAATTTCTCCCCGGGGTTTACAAATTGAAGCCATGAAGGTGTACCGTAAGGCGGCAGTGGGTGATCTTGCCGGCGCCCGGAAAGCGGTATCCGGAATCGTCGGCAGGGACACCGAAACCCTGTCTATGGAAGGGGTGATAAAAGCAACGGTGGAAACCGTGGCGGAAAATCTGTCCGATGGCGTTATCGCGCCGCTATTTTTTCTTGCCCTGGGCGGTCCATCCTTGGGTATGCTCTACAAGGCAATCAATACTATGGATTCCATGATAGGCTACAAAGACAGCCGGTATATTGATTTTGGCAGATGCGCTGCTAAACTGGACGACGCAGCGAATTGGCTGCCCGCCCGGATATCCGCCCGGTTAATCATCATCTCGTCCGTCTTACTTGGCTTGGATGGGAAAAACGCGGCGAGAATTTACCGGAGGGATAAAGATAAACACGCAAGCCCTAACAGCGGACACCCTGAAGCCGCCTGCGCCGGCGCTCTGCGGGTTGCTCTGGCGGGCAGTACCTACTATGGGGGTACGCTGGAAGAAAAGCCCATCATCGGAGACGGGGAACATCCGGTAAGTCCGGAGGATATCCGGATCGTCTGCCGCCTGATGTATGTGCCAACAATACTGTTCCTTTTCCCGGTATGTCTCATAAGCGGTGTCCGGGGGTTTGTTTTCAGCCTATTGATAGGGGGTTTCCAATGCATCTGAACCACGGTGGGGATATATATTCCACCCCCCTTGCAAAGGGAATGCAGCTCCTGGATTTTTCTGCCAACATAAATCCTCTGGGCCTTCCAAGAGGGGTGATACGGGCCGTTAAAAGAGAAGCGGGAAACTTCGACCGGTACCCGGATCCGCTCTGCCGGAAATTGCGGGCCGCCCTGGCTGAGTATTACCGTATAGATCCTGACAGAATAGTCTGTGGAAACGGAGCGGCGGATCTTATCTACCGGATCGTACAATGGAAAAACCCCCGAAAGGCCCTGTTAACCGCGCCGATTTTTTCGGAATACGAAAAGGCGTTAAGCGAAAAGGGCTGTGTTTTTGACCAATATCCTCTAAGCTATCCCCGGTTTGAGATTGATGAGGACATACTGCTGCGGATTACAGGTGAAACAGGGGTAGTTTTTCTCTGCAATCCAAACAACCCCACGGGTGTGCTTATTCGCCAGGATGTACTGGAAAATGTCATCAGAAAATGTAATGAAACAAAAACAGTATTAGTAATCGACGAATGTTTCAATGAATTCCTTGATGACCCGCCGGCTCATTCCGCACGGAATTTTCTTGACGGGGCGCCGAATCTTATCATCCTCAAGGCCTTTACAAAAACCTATGCCATGGCGGGATTACGCCTAGGCTATGCCCTTTGCGGTTCCCCGGAAATTGCGAATGCCCTAGCCGAAATTGGTCAGGCTTGGGCGGTTTCTCAGCCCGCTCAGGCGGGGGGGATCGCGGCGCTTAAGGAAGAGGTCTATTTGGAGCGGTCCAGGGACCTGGTAATAAGAGAGAGGAAATATCTAAAAACCGCCCTGTCTAATCTTGGCCTTGAAGTACTGGGGGGAGAGGCCAACTATATTTTTTTTCGGATAAAAGACGGAAGCGGTTTTTCAAAGAAAACCTTCTCCCAAGCCTTGTTGGACCGGGGTATTCTGGTCCGGAGCTGCGCAAGCTATTCAGGGTTGGACGATTCCTATTTCAGAATAGCGGTGCGGCTGCCGAAGGAAGACAAGATTTTGATAAGGGCACTTCAGGGCATGAAAAACAAGATTTTATAACACGCCTGTCCGCTCCCTTGTCCTTTTCCGCTGGATTTGCTAGAATATACCCTATGCCAGGATGGCTCAGTTGGCAGAGCGGCACACTCGTAATGTGCAGGTCCCGGGTTCGATTCCCGGTTCTGGCTAATAAGGGAACCGAAGCGGAAGCTACGCCTCTTTAGATACCGCGATCAGGTGAGATCGGTTTCTAAACGGGAGGAAAAGGATAAGTCAAAAATGACTACTCCTTATCATAGAACAAGCCTCTTTTACGGAGTCCCCCGTCAATGGTTCACAGAGCTGGATAGCGTTGGTGGATGTAAGTTGAAGGAACTGAGGCAGTTCATTCCGTAACGTTGTGCAGCCAGCGGCCGGTTTTAAGACGCCAGAAGCCTAGGATCGTTTTGAGAAATTCCTCGCTGCTGATGCAAAAATAGATTATCCACACCGGGGCATGAAAGATAAAGCTTGCGGCTGCGGCTGCAGGCAGGGCTACAAGCCACATAAAAATCAGATCGTAAATAACACAGAAAACAGTATCTCCGCCGGCCCGGCATATACCTACGACCATGCTCATGTTAAAAGACCTGAAGGGATAGGAACAGCTGAGGACGATAAACATGGAGGCCGTGTAGGCGAGTACCCGGGGGTTTACATTAAAGACCAGGGGTATAAGTTTGGAAAGAAAAAATAGAATGATCGCCGCACCGGCGCCTAAAAGGGTGTTAAAAACAGTTATACGGCTCGCATAATCACGGGCGGTTTTTTCTTCCCCCTCGCCGATCTTTTTTCCGATAAGCACTCCCACACCGTTTCCAAGGCCAATAAAAACTACCCAGGTAAGCTGGGATAAGGTGCTGGTAATATTAAATGCGGCGATAGCATCGGTATTTGTACGGGCAACGATGATATTTTGCAGGGTTACGCCCAATGACCAGAGAGTTTCGTTAATAATAACCGGCAATGTAATTTGGAAAAAACGCGCAGTAAAACTGCTTGAAAGGATCATAAGCTCCCGTAAGTTTCCCGCAGGGGCATAACCTTTTAGGTAGGTCAGGGTTACAAGAATTATCATTTCACTGATCCGGGCAATTACGGTTGCCCGGGCGGCGCCGACCACTCCCATGGCAGGAAAGGGGCCTATGCCAAAGATAAAAAGGTAATTCAGGGTAATATTGATGGACAGGGCTATTATGGTGGTAACCATGGCTAGCCTTACCTTCTCTACCGAACGGAGGGTGATGATGAAGACAAAACTTATTCCGAAGGGGATAAAAGAGGGCGCTAAGTTTTTGAGATAACTGGTTCCTGCTTCAACAACCGCGGGGTCCCGTGTATAAATACTGATGATTTTTTCCGGCGCTGCCAGGATTAGGATGGTAAAAACAAGTGCCACCGAAGAGTTAAGGATTAGGCAGAGGCCGGTATTTTTCCTGATGCCCTGGATATCCTGTTTACCCCAGAACTGGGCGGTAAAAATTGCGCCTCCGGAACAGATGCCAAAAAGGATCATGCTGAATAAAAAGAAAAACTGATTTCCTAAGCCTACGGCGGCAATCTCTACGGATCCAAGCCTTCCAATCATCACCGTATCAACCATGTTCACAAAGGAATTAACCAGATTCTGCAGCATGATGGGTATCGCAATGGTGAAGAGACTTTTATAGAACTGTTTGTCCTTAAATAATTCCTGAAATTGCATAGTATTCCTGTTGTGGACTACAATTCTTCCCAGTGCTGCTGGATACGTTTGGCAGTTTCTTCTGGGCTCTGGTTTTTTTCAAAAAGGGCGTATACCTGTTCTCGGACCAGGGATTCAAATTCGTCAACCCTGGGTACGCCGGTAAATTCCTGGACAGTCTCCCCAACAGTATACATATCGTAAGCCTTGGCATAAAGGGGATCCCCGGTGATGAAATCTATCGCATTGTTTCGGCTTCCCGGAACCGCATGGGCCTTTTCGGTGATGAGGGCGCCCCGTTCCAGGAGAAAGGACAGGAAAGCCCAGGCTTCGTCCTTATGCTCGGAACTCCGGAGTATACCGAGGTACCAGCCGGTTAAGCCCAAGACAGGCTTTCCTCCGAAGGATGATTCGCCGGGGATGGCGGTAATCCCAAAGGCAGATTCCCCCATGCGTTTACGCAGGACATGGATATCCGCCACGGAGGATATCATCATGGCGGAACGGCCTTGGATAAAATCTTCCCGTTTTTCAGCAGCGGTCCTGGTGAAGGTTCCCGGCAGGAGAAACTCTTCCTGCCGCAGCTGTTTTAGAAAAGCCAGGGCACCGGTAATGGTCCGGGCGGAAAAGTCCGGTCTGCCCTCCCGTGTCATGGCCGGACCGGAAGCCCATATCCAGGAAAAAAGATCCCGGTATACGCCCTGGGGATTTTCCGGGCTCAAAGCCAGGGCCAGCGCGTACTGCCCTGTGGATTTATCCGTAACAGAGCGGGCATAGGTGAGTATTTCTGCCCGGCTTTTTGGAGGCCGGTCAAATCCGGCGGATTGAAGCAATTCAATGTTATAGAAGAGGGGGCTGGTAAAGGAAATCAGATGGCGTCCCCATTTTTCGTAGCTCTGATCCGGAACCGCAGGGGGGGTGCCTAGGGATGGGTCTCCGGAAGGATTGTAGGTATCCAACTCCTCAAGGAGATCTTGCCGGACAAGATCCTCAAACCAGAGAGGATCCAGGCCGAGAATATCGGAGTTTAGGGGAGCTTCCACATTCGATCTGAGGGTGCTCAGTATTTCTGCATAAGGCCGATTATCCAGTTGGACCGTAACGCCCGGGTTAAGGGCTTCAAATTCCGTTTTCAGTACCGAAAGTGTTTCTGCTTCCAGTTCATCCTGCCACCACTGGGTAAATACCAGGACCGTATCTTTTTTCTGTACCGGGTTTATTTTTTTTATCATTCGGGTAAAGAGAAAGCCCACGGCCAGTAAGATCAATGCCAGAACCAGCAGTGTCAGATCAATTTTCTTGATATCAAACGTTTTATTCATATATCTTTCCTTTTTAAGCGGCCTGTTATTTCCCGGCCTATGTCCCCGGAAGTTTTTCCTTCGGCGCTAAGGGTAAGGGAGGCGAATTCCCTATAGGCGGCTCCCCGGCGCTTATGCAGGGCGGCATGGGTTTCCCGGGGATTTTCGGTATTGAGAAAGGGCGGTAATTCTCCGGTTTTCTGTGCCGCCTTGGTGATCCGTTCCCAAGCTGTATCCGCTGTTATTTCGAGATAGACCGTCATTACCTCTGCTCCGGAATGATTCCGCTGCTGCAACAATTCCAGCGCTTCGGGGTTGTCGATAAGTCCCCCGCCGGCTGCGACCACCCTGGGCTCCCCGCCAATATTTTCCGAGAGAAGGCTTGCCAACGCCCGGGTTTCCGCTTGCCGAAATACTTCGGGGTCCTCCTTGTAGAGGGCCCGGGGACTTTTTCCGCTCTGCTGCTCTATCAGTTCATCCAGATCGACAAAGCTGGCGCCCAGGAGCTCCGCCAGGACCCGGCCTGCGCTGGTTTTCCCCGAGTGTTTTGGTCCGGTTATGAGAATTATTCTAGTAGAATGATTTTCCATATGTATAGACTCTACCATACAGAATAACTTACTATTAAACTATAGTTATGAATGGATTGTGGATCCTTCTACTTTTAATTTTTATCTCCGCCCTGCCGGTTCTGGCTGTTATAATTTGGCTTCGTGTACGCCGCTTCCCCATAGGGCTGTCGTGGTTTCTTCTTGCCCTTCTGGGAGGCGCCCTTTCACTGGGAATCGCCGCAATACTGCAAAGTCTGTTCCCCAAGACCGACGAAGCCACCATGGGCATACTTCTGTTTAAAATTTTTATACAGATTGCTTTGACGGAGGAACTCAGCCGTTTGGGTGTTTTTTCTCTCCTTTTTGGCCTTTTTCGTCGTTTTGAACGAAGCAAAAACACGGAAACCTACACCCCCGCTTTTAGCGCCATTACGGGACTTATTGCAGGGTTGGGCTTTGCGGTAATAGAAACCGCCATGTACGGAGTGGGGAATTTCAGCATCGCCCTGGTCCGGGCAGTTACCTCTGCCCCCCTGCACGGCGCTTGTGGTACCCGGATAGGTATGGCCGCCTTCCATATCAGGGCCGCCCCCGGCCTCGCCCTGGTCCGTTTACTCTATGCTGTCGGTATCCATGGTATGTATAACTTTATGATCATAAGCCCGGGTATTCCCCTGGTTTTTCCCATTCTTATCGCCTTTACCGCTCTTTTCTCCTCGGTCCAGTTAATCCGCTACTCAGGTAGTTGACCTTTTTTGTAGAAAAAAGTATACTGTTTAAACAATTTAACGCAGGGTAGAGCAGTTGGCAGCTCGTCGGGCTCATAACCCGGAGGTCCTAGGTTCGAGTCCTAGCCCTGCTAATAGTAGATTTAGATAATTTGTGATGGTAACCCGGAGGTCCCCGCCCTACTGGAGTATCCTTCCTGTCTCCCGGGTATTAAAGCCCCCGATGTTTTCCAGATCCATCCGGTATCCCTTTGAGGTAACGATATCCAGAATTTTCCGGTAGGGCTGTTTTGCGGCATCGGCCTTGCGGATAATAAGATCGTAGCACTCAGTTTGCAGGGGAATAAATTTAATGTCCCGAACGTTTTTGCAGCCCGTCTCGCTGCCCACGGCAATATCCGCCTGCCCCTGGGATACCACGGTGGCCGCTGCTAAATGGGACTTGTATTCGCTGGAATAGCCCTGAACAGCTTCCCCATCCATACCCATAAGTCTGAGTTTTTCGTCTATCAAGACCCGAGTGCCGCTCCCTTTTTCCCGGTTGACGATTACAATATCCCTTCTTTTAAGGTCCTCCCAGCCGGTAACTCCCTTGGGATTCCCCCGCTTGATATAAAACCCATGCTGCCGCTCCCCGATCCGTACGATCAGTGCAGGAATGCCGGGCATCATTTTTTTTACATAGGGGATATTGTACTCGTCAAGATCTCCGTCCCAAAGGTGGGTGGTAGCTACGTTGACATGCCCCTGGTAGAGGGCGTAGATACCATTGTAACTCCCCAGGTAGGAACGGTAGATCCGCAGTATATCGGTAACCATATTCAGGTGGTTTATCAGGATATCAATCGAAATATCCTGGCCGCAGATGATAAATTCATTGCCCCGTGGATTTTCTGCAAAGGGCTGGGGATAGGTGATAACTGCATCCCTGTCTTGCGCGGGTAGCTTCGCTGCAAATTGCGGAGACAGTGGCGCTACGGTCGGCGTTGGGCTGGATTTTCCCCGGGTAAGATAGGTTTCCACGTCTTGCCGGGTAATCCGGACCTGTTTACCCACCCGCGCGGAGGGCAGTTCCCCCCGTTTTATCAGTTCATATACGGTGTTCCGGGCAATTTTAAGGATAGATGCGACCTCTTGGGCACTTAAGAAATCGCTTTCTAATTTATTCATGGATTTTTTCACTTTTCATGTTTTTCTATTCTAGCACGGAAATTATTTTGTAAACAAGAAAACCCGCTATTTTTTTAACGGCTGCCAAATGAACTTATACGAAACTAATATGAGCTATAATATATTGAATGTGATAAACATAACTAAACGGACATAATTTTCTATTATTTTATGTGTTATATTCTATAAAATGTATAAATATATAATAAATGGCCATATAAATGCATAAATTACATAAAAATACAAAAAATATGAAATTCTGCTTGACATTATCAGAGGAAAAAACTATCGTCTCATTGTGATAAACGTAACACACTTATCGTTTTAATTGTGTTTTATTTGTTTTATCATGAAGGTATTCATTTTGTACATTTTTAAGGAGGAGAGTGAAAATGAGAAAAGTTGCGTTTTACGGTAAAGGCGGTATCGGCAAGTCTACAACCCAGCAGAACACCGCTGCGGCCATGGCCCATTTCTACCAGAAGAAGGTGTTTATCCACGGCTGCGATCCCAAAGCGGATTCCACCCGGCTTATTCTAGGGGGCAAACCCCAGGAAACCCTGATGGATGTGCTGCGCCAGGAGGGGGCGGAAAAGGTTACCAATGACAAGGTTATCAAAACCGGGTTTCTGGATATTCGTTGTGTAGAATCCGGGGGACCCGAGCCGGGGGTAGGCTGCGCTGGGCGGGGGGTAATTACCGCCATCGACCTGATGGAAAACAACGGCGCCTATACGGAGGACCTGGACTTTGTGTTCTTCGATGTCCTGGGGGACGTTGTCTGCGGAGGCTTCGCCATGCCTATCCGGGACGGCAAAGCCCAGGAGGTTTATATCGTAGCCTCCGGGGAAATGATGGCCATCTATGCGGCGAACAATATTTGTAAGGGCCTTTTAAAATACGCCAAGCAGAGCGGGGTACGGCTGGGAGGTATTGTCTGTAATAGCCGCAAGGTGGACCGGGAAAAGGAATTCCTTGAGGAATTTACCGCCGCCATCGGCACCAAGATGATCCATTTTGTACCCCGTGACAATGTGGTGCAAAAGGCGGAATTCAACAAGAAGACCGTGGTCGAATTTGACGCTTCGGAAAACCAGGCCAAGGAATACGGCGAGCTGGCCCGGAAGATTATCGAAAACAAGGATTTTGTTATACCTAATCCCCTGACCATGGATCAGCTGGAAAAGATGGTGGTCAAGTATGGTATCAGCGATTAGTAAAAAGGAGGTATCCGGTGAAGATGATTAAGGCCATACTCCGGCCCGAATATGTGGATGTGATCGCGGACAGTTTGGCGGAGGCGGGTTTTATATCCGCCACAAAGATCCACGCCTTTGGGCGGGGGAAGCAGAAGGGTATTACGGTTGGGACAATTCATTATGATGAATTACCCAAGATGATCCTCATGGTAGCGGTGGAAGACAATGGGGTGGAGCCGGTGATACGGATCATTCGGGACAAGGCCCAGACGGGTAACTTTGGGGACGGTAAAATTTTTATCAGCTCCCTGGAACGGGTGGTCACCGTGCGAACCGGCGCCGAAGGGATTTAGGGGGCGGCAATGAAAGAAGTAATCGCCATAATCCGTCCCAAGATGGTGGGCAAAACCAAGGAAGCCCTGGATGCTTTGGGACACCCCAGCATCACCGCCCTGTCCGTATTGGGCCGGGGAAAGCAGAAGGGTATTGCCGGGGAAGTCGATATTGAATACCGACCCCATATCCTTGAGGGGAAACACAGCGGTATGAAGTACGTCCCCAAGCGGCAGCTTTCCATGGTAGTCAAAGACGGAGACGTTGACGCGGTGATAAAGACTATTGTCGATATTAACCGGACGGGACAGGTGGGGGATGGCAAGATTTTTGTCTGTCCCGTGGACGAAGCCCTGCGGGTGCGTACCGGGGAAACCGGGGAATCCGCCCTTGTATAGCAAACACAAATAGTGTTACACAAAAGGAGAATAAACCATGCCCTATCATTTATTTAAGTGCAGCGAATGTATCCCCGAACGGGAGAAGCATGCGGTCATCAAGGGGCCGGGGGAGGACATATCCATGGCCCTGCCCCTGGGCTACCTCAATACCATACCGGGGAGCATATCGGAGCGGGGCTGCGCCTACTGCGGGGCCAAGCACGTTATCGGTACCCCCATGAAGGATGTGATCCACCTGAGCCACGGTCCCATAGGCTGTACCTACGATACCTGGCAGACCAAGCGCTACATCAGCGACAACGATAACTTTCAGCTTAAGTACACCTTTGCCTCGGACATGAAGGAGAAGCACGTCATTTTCGGCGCAGAAAAACTGTTAAAGGAAAATATTCTGGAAGCCTTTAAGGCCTTCCCCCATATCAAGCGGATGACCCTGTACCAAACCTGCGCTTCCGCCCTTATCGGGGATGACATGAACGCCCTGGCGGATGAGATCATGGAAGAGATGCCCGATGTGGATATCTTTGTATGCAACTCACCGGGCTTTGGCGGCCCCAGCCAATCCGGAGGGCACCACAAGATCAACATCGCCTGGATCAACCAGAAGGTGGGGACCGTGGAACCCAAGATCACCGGGGATTATGTGATCAACTATGTGGGGGAATACAACATCCAGGGGGATCAGGAAGTGATGGTGGATTACTTCAAACGCATGGGTATCCAGGTTCTTTCCACCTTTACCGGCAACGGTTCCTACGACGATCTGCGCTCCATGCAAGGGGCGCACCTGAACGTCCTGGAATGTGCCCGTTCCGCCGAGTATATCTGCAATGAACTGCGGGTACGCTACGGCATACCCCGGCTGGACATCGACGGTTTCGGCTTTGAAGCCCTGGGTAATTCCCTGCGGAAGATCGGCCTCTTTTTCGGCATCGAAGACCGGGCGGATACCATCATTGAAACAGAGACCACCCGGTGGAAGGGTGAATTGGACTGGTACAAGGCCCGGCTCATGCACAAAAAAGTCTGCCTTTGGCCCGGCGGCTCCAAGCTCTGGCATTGGGCCCACGCCATTCACGAGGAGATGGGGGTGGACGTGGTATCGGTATACACCAAGTTCGGCCATCAGGGTGATATGGAAAAGGGCATTTCCCGCTGCGAGGAAGGCGCCCTGGCCATTGATGATCCCAATGAACTTGAAAGCCTTGAGGCCATGGAGACCATCAAGCCTGACATCATCTTTACCGGCAAGCGTCCTGGGGAGGTGGCAAAGAAGATACGGGTTCCCTACCTTAACGCCCACGCCTATCACAACGGGCCGTATAAAGGATTTGAAGGATGGGTCCGCTTTGCCCGGGATATTTACAACGCCATTTATTCACCCATTCATCAGCTTGCCCTGCTGGACATCAGTAAAGATGCGATCCCCGTGGATCAGGGCTTTGTTACCAACCGTATGCTTTCCGATGTGGGCCTGAGCGAGGATATCCGTAATGATGCGGAACTGCGGCCCTATTCAGGAAACTATGACTGTGTCTCTCCCCTGCGGGAAAAGACCTATCCCGTATTCCCGCCTGCGGAAAAAACAGCGGCGGCGGTTTAGGAGTTTACCATGGCGGAGAATTTAATGAAGGCCCATGTAGAGGATTTGACGGATTACATCATGAAAAATTGTCTTTGGCAGTTCCATTCCCGCACCTGGGACCGGGAACGGCAGAATAACAACATCCTGGCCATGACCTCCCAACTGGTCTGCGGGGAGACCGTAAGCCCCGCAAACCTGGAGGAAAAATGTTACTGGGTAGATGCGGTATGTCTGGTAGAGGCCTTTAACCGGCAGTTTACCTGGCTGGCTGAAATGAAGGGGGAGGAAAAGCAGGAGCTTATGCGAGGCCTTAAGGATCGCATAGATTTTCTGACAATTAAGGGTTCCCTCAATCTGGAACTTACTGAACAACATTACTAAGGAGGAAAATATGGCCTGTGAAGTAAAGCCGAAGACCCGGTCGGGTATTATTAATCCCCTGTTTACCTGCCAGCCCTGCGGCGCCCAATACGCCAGCATCGGCATCAGGGAATGCATAGGGATAGTCCACGGGGGGCAGGGCTGCGTCATGTTTGTGCGGCTCCTGTTTTCCCAACATTTTAAAGAAAGTTTTGAACTGGCTTCCACATCCCTCCATGAGGACGGGGCAGTTTTCGGCGCCCTTAACCGGGTGGAGGAAGCGGTGGATGTACTTTTGATGCGCTACCCCAATGTAAAGGTGGTACCCATCATCTCGACCTGTGCCACAGAAGTTATCGGGGACGACATTGACGGGGTGGTACGAAAACTGAACGAGGGGCTGCTCAAGGAAAAATTTGCCGGCAGGGAAGTTCATCTTATCCCCATCCATACCCCCAGCTTTGTGGGGAGTATGATCTCAGGCTACGATGTGGCGGTTAAGGAATTTGTTAGTTTCTTCGCCAAGAAAGGGGAGCCCAGCAAAAAGATCAACCTTATCACCGGGTGGGTGAACCCCGGTGATGTTACCAGTCTCAAGCATATTTTAAGCCTTATGGATATTGAGGCCAATGTACTATTCGAGATTGAAAATTTCGATTCCCCCCTCATGCCCGACGGCAATACGGTCTCCCACGGGGACACCACCATTGCGGACCTGCAGGATACCGCCAATGCGGTAGGTACCATCGCCCTTAACCGCTACGAAGGGGGCAAGGCTGCGGAGTATTTGAAAAAGGAATTTGAGGTGCCGGCGATCATCGGCCCATCCCCCATCGGCATCCGCAACACTGATACTTTTCTCAAACACCTGAGCGATATGACCGGGAAGCCCATCCCCGAAGCGCTGGTTAAGGAACGGGGGATAGCCCTGGACGCGATCACCGATCTAACCCACATGTTTTTTGCGGACAAGCGGGTGGCTATTTACGGCAATCCGGATTTAGCCATAGGGCTTGCGGAATTTTGCCTGGACCTGGAGATGCAGCCCGTCCTCCTTCTTCTGGGTGACGATAACGTCAACTATGCAAAGGACCCTCGCGTACTATATATGCAGGAACATGTCTGGCACGATATGGAGATCGTTACCAATGCGGATCTCTGGGATCTGGAGGATCGGCTTAAAAATCAGGACCTGAAGCTGGATCTTATCCTGGGTCATTCCAAGGGAAGATTTATCTCCATTGATTACGGGGTCCCCATGGTCCGGGTCGGCTTTCCGGTTTATGACCGGGCAGGTATGTACCGCCATCCAGTGATGGGTTATCATGGGGCCATGCACCTGGCAGAGGCCATGGCAAATGTACTCTTTACCGATATGGAATACAAAAAGAACAAGGAATGGATACTTAATGTGTGGTAGGAGGAGGAAATAAAAAGTGCGGATACATTACCTGCAGCATGTTCCCTTTGAAAACCCCGGATATATTTTGACCTGGGCAAAAAATCACCGCTGGGTGCTGACGAACACCCCCCTCTATGAGTACCCTTCGGGGAATGTTCCTTTTCCCTTGGCCCGTGATTATGATTGGCTGGTGATCATGGGGGGCCCCATGAATATCTACGAGGATGCGGAATATCCCTGGCTTATCGAAGAAAAAGAATTCATTAAACATGCGGTTGACAGGGGAAAGGTAGTTATCGGTCTCTGCCTGGGGGCGCAGCTTCTTGCCGGTGTTCTGGGGGGAACGGTTACGCAGAACCCCCAAAAGGAAATAGGTTGGTTTCCGGTAACCCTGAACCCGGAGGCCCGGTCGCTGCCGCTCCTTTCCTTTTTGCCGGAAAAACCCCTGGTTTTCCAATGGCATGGGGATACCTTTAGTACACTGCCTCCGAAAGCGGTTCTTTTAGCCTCAAGCGAAGCGTGTAAGCACCAGGCGTTTATGTACCGGGACCGGGTTTTTGCATTTCAGTTTCATCTGGAAAATACTTTTGAGATCATCTCGGCTCTGGTAGAAAACTGCGGGAATGAACTCGTTGATGGGTCCTGGATACAAAGCGCGGAAAACCTGCTCGGTCATGCTGAGTACATTACCCAGGACAATTCGTGGATGGACGAGTTTCTTACCCGCCTGGAAAACCAATGGAGGAATAATGGAACAAATACATTATAAACAGCGGATGTGTACGGATAACGAACGGATTGAAAAGTTCCTTGCGGAATCCCGGGTTGGTGTCCTTGGTATCAATGCCGGAGAATATCCCTACGCGGTACCCTTGAATTACGTCTGGAAAGACGGGACAGTTTATTTTCACGGTATGGGATCGGGGAAAAGGGAAACATTCCTTAGAGAAAGTCCCAGGGTTTGTTTTACCGTATATCAGGAATATGGCGTGGTAAAGGACAAGGTTCCCTGGCATGCGGACACCTCCTATTTCAGTGTCATGCTCTTTGGCGCCGCCCGCAAGCTGACCGATGCGGAAGAATCGGCGGCGGTAATGAAACAATTGGTAGAGAAATTCATGCCCGGTTTTTACGGGGATAAGCTGGCTGCTATTACCAACAGATTTATAGAAAAATACCGTTCCTCCATAGATGGTAATCCCGTGGCGGTGTATGCCATAAAACCCGATAGCATAAGCGCCAAAGAGAATCGCTCCACGCCGGAGGAGCTGTTTAAGCAGGGAGAATCACTATGAAAACCCAGGCGGCGAAAAGTATTTTTTCTGAGTTAAAAGGGGTAACGAGTTCCACTACATGGCCTGGCGGCGAAATCTGCGAGTGCCGCGTCGATGAAGAAAACAAAATCGAAACCCCCTACGGGACTTTGATCCCCCGTTATTCACAGCCGGACATGAGAAGCAAGGAATTAAAAACCCTCTCATTCCATAAAAATGGGCAGGTGGCCTCCATCTACCTGGAAAAGCAGACCCTTGTACCGACCCCTGCGGGCAGCATCCCTGCGGGCAGCATCCCTGCGGAACTCATCACGTTTTATGAGGATGGCTCACTGAACAGCCTTTTCCCCCTGAACGGACAGATAGGATTCGGCTGGTCAGAGGAAGATGAGGGGAACATGGCCTCTTTCCAAAATTTTGAATTCCCCTTTGGTTCGTTCACGGTCAAACTTAACGGAATCCGTTTTTATCCAAGCGGAAAGATAAAGAGTATCATCTTCTGGCCGGGAGAAATCATAAACCTTACTACCCCCGCAGGAACCTTCCCGGCCCGGATCGGTATACGGCTCCATGAGGATGGGCGCCTGCTGTCCTTTGAGCCGGCCCAGCCCATCGAACTGGAAACTCCCATCGGGCAAGTCCTTGCCTATGATGTTAATGCCCTGGGGGCAGACGCGGATTTTAACTCCGTAGAATTTGACGGCAGTGGAAATCTTGCTGGTTTTGTAAGTTCCGGGGATCTTATTGTCAACCATCCATCCAGGGGGAGGCAGCGTATTTCCTCCCGGACCAGGCTGGGACTTTCCGATGATGTGTTGGTAAAAATCCCTCTGATTTTTCAATTTTCAGGGGACATACTTTCTGTCAGCGATGGTAAAGAAACGGCGGAATATAATATGAAGGAATGTAAATTCCTTTTGCTGCCCGACATTGATACCGGCGCGGGGCTCGGCTGCAACGGACACTGCGGCAGCAAGGGCGAACTTTGCGGCGCCTGTGGATAGGTCAATATGAAAATAGCAATACTGCTTGATGCGGAAGGCCGGGCCGCTTCTTTTACCGAACAGGGAACGATATATGTCTATGAACGGCGGGACGATGTATGGGCCGCGGACCGGAAACAGGATTTCGTCTCCGCTGCCTATACCACCATGGCGGATCTGCGTTCTTACATTTGTAAAATCACGGCATGGCTTGGGGAGTGCAAGGTCCTGGCGGCGAAGCGGTCGAATGGGTATTACCGCCTTGCCTTTGAAGGCTGTGGCGTTGCCCTCTGGGCTGTTGAGGGAAGTCCTCCGCAATTTATCAGCCAAATTGAATCATTTTATACCAAGTCTCCGGAATTACAGCCGGACCATCAACCCGCCGCAGTACCCTCAAAAACTTACATTACACCCATCCCGGGCAAAACCGGGTTTTACGCGGCGGACCTTAGGGATGTGATGGCCCATAAGGCGGGAATAAATTCCCGGGAACTGCTGCTGCCTTTTTTCGAGGAAGCTCAATTCGAGCGGCTGGAAATAATCTGTGATCATGTACCGAGATGGTTCAACGAGGAGCTTGGCCGCCTTAATCTAAAGGCTGTTTCAGAATCTGATGGGAGACAGACAAAGGTACATGTGTACCCCGTGGGGCATTAAGGAATTGAAGAAAGGTTTGAAACAAAAATTATTGAGAAGATTGAAAGAAGAAGGAGAAAATAATGAATTATCATTTAGAACACATACAATATTTCCAGAAATCAAATTAAAATATTTATTTCAATAATTGTTAAATATCCCTCCAAATCTCAATTAGCCGCCCATTCCATTTTAGCGTATTCGTTAAGTATTTATGATAATAGACTATGCCTAAATTATTATAGAGATCCGGATTATTCTCATCAATTTATTCTGCGGCCCTTAAATAATTCAATGCGGTCTCAAAATTGTTTTCTTCATCGTAGATATACGCCAAAGAAATATATGCAAATTGATAGTTTACATCTTCTTCAATAGATTTTTTGAAATAATAAATTGCGGTATGATAGTCGCCGGAATAATAATAAAACCATTTGATATAATCATTTTCTTTAAAATACGCTACGCCGGTAGACAATGAATTATACCGTATGATAAAATGCAATTATACGGAGGATTTATAACATGAGTGAATTTTTAGACCTTTGTAAAAGACGGCAAAGCTGCCGTGGTTTTTCAGACCAAGCGGTAGAGCATGACAAACTGATACAATGTGTTGAAGCAGGCCGATTAACCCATTCCGGTTGTAATGCCCAGCCGTGGAGTTTTGTTGTTGTGGAAAGCAAAGACATGGTTAGTCAAATAGCGCTATGCGGTCAACAGCTAAAGCAAAACGTTTGGCTGGGTACGGCAAAGGCATTCATTATTATTCTGGAAGAACATGCGGTTTTAAGTCCCATTATCAGTTGCTTCCTTGATAGTCAGTACTATGCAAAAAACGATTTAGGCGCCGCCGCCGCATATGTTTGTTTGGAAGCTGCTTCACAAGGACTTGGCAGTTGTATTATTGGCCTTTATGATCGTAAAAAGATTTGTGAACTATTGAATATTCCTATAGAAAAACAATTCGGATCTATAATTGCTTTGGGGTATCCTGCCAATGACATCGTTCGCCCTAAAAAGCGTAAGGTATTTGAAGATATTGTACGATTTGTATGAGTACCATTTATTCACCGGATCCGTATAAAAATAATCCGGCCTTCCGGCCGCCGCAATCGTTTATGTACATTGCGGACGGCTCCACTGCTTACTTAGGCAGGAATGCTACACTAACACCGGAATAATCGTTATCGATCTTGAGTTCATCTAATATTTGCGATACTTGACCCCGGTGATGGGTCCCATGAGCCGCCAACTGGGTGAGCAAAAAGAAAACGGGTACCGAATCAGGATTGCCCTTATACCAGTTGATTTTTACGGGGGCCTTCAGATCCGCATCGGTTAGGGCTTTGGTAAAGTTGATATAGGCCTTATCGACCGTTTCAATATCGGCTCCCAGTTGTTTCCACTGGGCTTCGGAGAGAGACCCCTCGGGGACGGAAACTGTTTGCAGGGCAGCCAGGGCCTTGAGCGCAGCATCATTATGGGCCACCGCATCTTTAAACATCCCCAGCAAGAAAGTGTTTCCTCCTAAGATATGCGTTACCAGACCCGAAAGGCTTTTATAGTAACTTCCCCGTTCCTGCTCCCGTTCCGCGTTAGAAAGCCCATTCAGGATGGAAAGGATCGCCTTATTCGCTTCTTGATTGTATTGAGCATTAATCACAAACAGTTCTTTCATTGTTTACCTCTTGGCATTAGTATACTGAGATTGGATCCTTCATACAATAAGCTGGTTGGTTCTAAATATACTATACATTAGTGTAGTATTACTGGTACATAATCCTGAACTCATGATATCTGATCTTAATATAAACCAAATAAACCTGCTATTCCCGGGATCATATTTTGACAATTATTATGTACTATTATAGAATGATAATAACAACAGGATGGAGGAGCAGTGGAAAACAATCTTTTGAATAGGCCTTATCTTTTAACTTTGTTGATGGTCGGGCTTATAGCTATACTTGCGATTTTTTTACCTATCATTCATAGTCTTGTCGAGGGTTCTCCTTCCGGCAATTCATACGTTATTGAAAGGGTCGAAGATACAGGCAGCAGTACGGATCAGTCAAAATAACAGCAGGCAGGTTCCTATAATTTTTCCAGCCGTTCCTCTATCTCGGTGAAGCCCGATGTATTTATCTGATGCCGCAGCCATTCAACCAGATCCGCACCGGAATCATAGGAAAAACGTTCCAGGTCCTCTATGGCAGTATCTATACCGTCAATATTCAGGGTTTTGCAGGCCTCAAGCAGCGCAGTTAGAGTTTCCTTATCGGGCTCGGGCTTCCGGGGTTTTGGGTTTTCCGTTTCCAGGCTCAGCAGCAGGGCGGATAGATCGGCGATTAGTTTTTCTGTTGCCTTTATAAAGGTATCGTTATTCTTCTGTACAAAGTCAAGGTCCCCGGCCTTCGACGCATGTTCCAGGGATTCGGCCTGGGCGCCCGTAGTTTGGGCGCTTATGCCGTAACAGCTGCTCTTTATACCGTGTACCACAATCGCGTATGCCGGCAGGGTTTCCGGAGTATACACCCGCAGTTGTTCCAGCAGGGATGGGGTATTGCTTGTCCAAGATTTAAGGACCTTGATATACGATTCATGATCGCCGCCGAAACGTTCCAGGCCGTTTTGTAAATCCAAACCTTCAATGACGGTGTTCCCTGGAATGAGCGGCCCTTCCTGTGTTTTATGTTCCTCCTCTCGGGGACGCACAACGGGCAATGCCGCTTCGAGATTTTTGTCCCGTACCCAATGGTTGATCACCTGGTCCAGGCGCATAATATCAATGGGCTTGGGAAGGAAGGCCTGGAATCCGTGGGCTAAAAACATTTCTTCATTTCCGGTGATAGCGTTTGCGGTAAGGGCGATGATGGGAATATTTTTTGCATACTCGGTACCGATTTCCTCGCGGATGATGCGTACTACTTCCATACCGTCCATTCCGGGCATCATGTGGTCCATAAAAATGGCATTGTACGTGATTTCCTTCTGGCGGATAAGATCAATGGCATCGGGACCGTTGGTGACACAGTCTATCTGCATACCATAGGGTTTCATCATTCCCTTGGCTACATCCAGGTTTGTTTGAACATCATCTACCACCAGTACCTTTGCATAGGGTAACTGAATCCGTATAATCTGGGAATTTTGCTTGCGCCGGTCATCAATAAATCTAAACCCCTTGAGTCGATCGGCAAGTTCCTTTCCAATGGGATTGTCCTCTATAAAATTCTGGCGCAGGCGTACCATGAAAGTACTCCCCTTGCCGTATTCGCTTTCCACCGAAATTGTTCCGTCCATCATCGTCACAATTTTTCTCGTGATGGAAAGACCAAGGCCGGTTCCCTCAATGGAACGGTTGCTTTTGGTATCCACCTGATTGTAATCGGAGTAGAGTTTCTCTATGTCCTCCGGCTTTATACCAATACCGGTGTCGGAAACCCTGGAAATAATCCATACACTACCGCCGTCTTTTTCAGACGAAAGGTACCAGTCAACCCGGCCTTCCCTGGTGTATTTAAAGGCATTGCTCAGCAGATTGTTAAAGATCTGCTTGATCCGCAGTTCATCTCCAAAAAGTTTTTGGGGAATGTTTTCATCAAGGTGCAGTTCAAAGATGATGGGCTTATCGGCGATGCGCATAATATTGAGGGTGACCGTATCATTGATAAGGCTGGGAGTGTCATACACTACAGGAATTATTTCAAACTTTCCCGATTCTATTTTAGAGATATCCAGCACATCATTGACCGTTCCCAGAAGGGTCATCCCGGCATTGTGGATCTTCTCCAGATTTTTTAAATTTTCACCGCCTAGTTCCTCTGACTCAAGGATCATTTCACTGAAACCGATTATGGCATTCAGGGGAGTCCGCATCTCATGGCTGGTATTGGCAAGGAAACGGCTCTTCGCTTCGTTGCTGGAAAGCGCCGCTTCCCTGGCCTGCACCAGATCTACGGTCATCTGGTTTCGCAGTATGGCATCGGCAATGAGAAGGCCCCCGGAGCGGAGGAGGTTTTCCTCATCGGTGGAGAATATCCGCTCCTTATGGCAGTCGTCGTAGACCACGAACCCCCAAAAATGCTCGTGAAAATAAATGGGGATGACCAGGATTGAAATGATCCCCTGAGGGGAAAGCTGGCCCCGTTCTGCATCAGAAAAGGTACGCACTATGCCATTGATGCACTGCCCTGCGGAAAGCTTTTCTTCCCAGCCGGGGATATTTTCACTGTAGGGGATATTTTTTGTAATTGCCTTACCCTGCTGCGGTTCTGCTCCCTCGGACCATTCGTAGAGCTGGGAACAGTATAATTTTCCGTTGACCGTGGAGTTTTCCCAGATACGCATACGATCAACCCCCACACAATGGGAAAACATATCCATACAAGTGTGAAGGGCCTCTACGAAACGATCCACATCGGACTGCAAGAGTACCGCTGCGGCATCGTTGGTGGTATGGAGAACCTTGGTCCGATATTCAAGGGTTTTAAGCATATTGTTGGCGGCAGCGTAGGGCTTTTCAATTATGCCGGAAGCGAAGAAGGCAGCTATAATACTCAGCAGGACGCTTATTATTCCTGTCATGATCATTCCGTTTGCCACATTGGTTAAGGCGCTTTCCCTAATGGGGGCAATTACCCCCAGGGTCCAGCCCGATACGGATCCCGATATCGGCCGGTACGCGCAGAGCCGCTCAACCCCATCCAGGAAAAATCTACGTACCCCTGTTTCCCCACGGATCATCAGGCTGACCATTTTTGCAATTTCCGTATAAGCGCTGTCGGTTTTTGCAAGCTCAATGAAGTTCCGGCGCTCCTGTACCCATTCGGCTCGTCTGTTGGCAAGAATATAGCCTTCTTGGTCATCAATAAAAATGTGGCCGGTTTGCCAGATGGTAAACGCTGAAAGCAGATCGTTAAAAAACATTCCCGGTACGGTGGCGGCGAGTACCCGATCCGTACCAATGGGTGCACAAACATAGAAAAATAAGTTGCCCTGGGAATCGTAACGGGTGGTACTGACGGAACTTATTCCGCTAAAGGCCCGCTGCATATATTCACTGTTTATAAGCTCCACCGGGGCAGGGTCCGGACCGTAGGCTGCGATGATCCCTTCCCGGTTAAAAATAGTCAGGGAAGTGAATTCTCTCTGGGTATTGGCTTCTTCCTGCAGGATCTCTTCTAACTGGTCTTCGGGCGCATCAACCAAATATATTGTCACCCGTTCGGCATTGGTTTTTAGGAGGTCTAGTTCGCCGGAAACCAGACGATCCGCAATTTCAGCAATTTTTGTCATATCAGTTTCAATAGAGCTGTTCAGGTGGGTCAGGATAGAGATCATACCGGAACTGGTACCAAAGGCTACGATTATAATTGAGATACCGATGATGATACTCATAACTTTCAAGCGGATTGACATAGGGATACCCCTTTTAAAGTGAAAGTGCATTCTTTAATATTATCGTACTATCGCTTCTGTGGCAGCCATTCCCTCATTGGTGTAGACCCGATTGTGGTTAAAGGGATCCAGGATGCGCTGGCCGCGGTGGAAGAATACGTAGTGGTAGGTTCCCGGGGGCAGGGGGAGGGTAAGGGAATAGTAGCCCACCCGTGTTTCCCTTAGTTCATACATAAAGGGGTCCCAGCCGTTAAAAGAGCCCCCTACGGTAACGCTCTCCCCGGAGGGCGCCTGGAAATTGAAGGTGAGGGTACCCGGGGGGCCGTCAAAGGCGGTGGGGACCTTCTGAATTTCCGGCATCGCTATCATCGAACGGACTATGCCGGACTTCTGATCTATCCGGTATTGGGGGTTCAGAGGGTCGGTGGTCCACAGGCCGTCGATAACCAGACGGTATTCCAGTTCCCGGATCTCCGGTGGTACTGTATAGACATGGAAGAGTATCCCCGAATCCCGGTATTGATCCTCGATATTCTTGCTTTTTGCTTCCTGTGGGGTCAATTCATCCTTGGCCTTCAATAGTTTTTGAAACCAATAGACCCGGGAAAAGCCCTCGTGGGCAAAGGCAATCCCCACCCGGCGATGGGTGGAGGGGGAGGTAAAAATTACCCCATCATCAAAAATTTCCGGCGCCCCGGGAGCCGGAATGGTCAGGAGATGGTTGATAAATTGGTAAGATTCTGTATCAATGGCTTCTATATTGCCGATAATCACAACAAGGAGCATCAGAATTATATTCTTTTTCATACCTTATTTACAATTATCGGCTGATGTTTCAATATCTTAATAAGAGGGGAACCACGGGCCTATGGTCCGGTGATTGTGCATGCCGTCATTAGAGCAACTGAGAAATTTTAAAGCCTCTTTTGGCAATATCGCCGATGAAGCCATGGTTCTATCCCAGTTGGAACTTCCCCTGGACGATCTGCCCCTCCCAAACGCCGAACCGGTTGCTCCTCCGCCTCCGCCTCCCAGGGCGCCTTCATCTCCTGCAGAGCCGGACGAGGAAACGAGCTTCGATGCAGTTCCCGGAGATGACCTTACCGGTGCGGATGAACTTTTAGCCGAACCGGATGCCAATACCCCCCCTGTTCCCGATCTATCCATCCCTGAACCGCCTCCCCGATCCGCTGCTCCTACTCCTAGAACCCCCGCTCCTGCGGCTCCTATTCCGAGGGCTCCCGCTCCCGCCGCTCCTGTTCCGGGGACTCCTGCTCCTCCAGCTGCGGCTCCTCCCCCGAGGGCTCCTGCCCCTCCCGCTCCTGCGGCGGCGCCCTTTGAGGTACCGGGGCTTGGCTTTAATTTTGCCGATCTGCTGGGCGGCGGTTCCGCTAACCTACCCCCTCCTCCGGCCGTTGAAACCGCCATAGAAGAGGCTCTTTCCACAACCCTACCCGAAGAAACAGAACCGGAGTCCGATATTTCCGATGTCGGCTTCGACGAAGCCCTTTCCGACCTTGGCGTCGAAACCACTGCCCCCGGGGAAGAGGATATCGGCTTTGATGATGAATTTGCCGACCTTGGTGATATTCCCACCGAAACTGCAGAACCGCCGCCCGTGGGGGAATCCGCCCCGGACGATATCGACCTGAACGCCGCCTTCGATGAGACTGGGGATGATGATCCCTTCTCAGACCTTGGCGATACCGCTACGGACTTGCCCGAAATAGACGATCTCGATCTATCCGCCGGTTTTCCCGATTTTGACGATGGCGCAGCAGTTTCCAGCGAAGAGGCCGGTACCGATGAAGCCGGCGACGCACCCTTCCCGGACCTTGGCGATACCGTTTAGATTTGCCCGGTGAGGGTGAGCTTAACCTGGACGCAGAATTCCCCGATTTTGGCGGCGATGCAGCCGTTTCCGGAGAAGAGGTCGCCGCAGCGGACGTACCCGACACAGACGAATTAGCTCTGGACGCCGATTTCCCCGGCTTTGAATCCTCAACTGAATCGCAAAGCGCTTCCGGTGAGGCCGGTGACGAGGTTGGGGATGATTTCGGCGCCATGAATGGTTTATTGGATGGGCTTACCGACGATATTGAGACAGGACAGGCCGAGGAGCCCACTACCGAAGCGGACTTTGGGGATGCTTTCCCCGATATGGTGGATATGAACCCGGAAGAAGGCGGGGAAGCCGAAGGGGAGTTCCCGGATCCGGATATTGGCCTTGATTTGTCGCAGGAGGGTGATGCCGGCATCGATCCCTTTGACGGTTTCAGCCCTGATGGCGGAGAAGCCGGTCTTAGCAGCGATGAGGGAAAGGATACCGGACCGGGTAGTTCCGACATGGATAATTTTACCCTGCCCGGTATTGATGATTTATTCGGCGGTAATGCTCCCAAAATTGCCGGCATGGAAACAGGCGCCGCTGCCGGCGGACCAATATCCCCTGCAGAAGAGGTGGTTGAGGAAATCCGTTTAAGCGAGGGCGATTTTGACCGGCTTCGGAACACCCTCTCCGGCTACCCCTTGAATTTACGGATCGCCATTGAGGAAATAATCGCCGAACAGGCTATCGCGCCGAATCTCATGTCCTCCCTGATTAAGCTGCTGGTTCGGAGCGGGTCCGCTAAGGAAGCCTCTTCCCTGGCAGCAAAAATTCTGGGTAAACCGGTTCCCATTCCCAAGGGATTTGAGAAGAAAACCGGTGAAGAACTGGAGGCGGAACAGGCCAGCTTCCCTTATATTTTTGTCCATAAGTTTCTGCCGGTACTGCGGCTTTTCCTGGTTATTGCCATGTTGGCAGCTTCCCTGTTCTATCTGGGCTATGAATTTATCTATACCCCGGTACACGCAAATTCGATATACAAGCAGGGGTATGAACTTATCCCCACCGGGAGTTATGCCCAGGCAAACGAGCGGTTCAACCGCGCTTTCCAGCTCCACCGTCAGCAGGACTGGTTCTACAAGTACGCCGAAGCGTTCAGGGATGAGCGACAGTATATCTACGCGGAGGAAAAGTACGATCAGCTTCTGACCCATTATCCCAAGGATAAAAAAGGCGCCCTGGATTATGCCGACATGGAAACCAATTACCTGCGGAACTACGCCAAGGCGGATCGAATTATCCGCTTAAATGTTCTGGAGTATTCTATTGATGATAGGGAAGGGCTCCTGGCCCTGGGTGATAACAACCTGCTTTGGGGAGAGATCGATCCTTCCCGTTATGAAGAGGCCCGCAGTGCCTACGCCAGGCTTTTGGAACGGTACGGATGGCAGGATCCCATAGTTGAACGGATGCTGAGGTATTTCATTCGGGTTGACAACCTGGGGGAAGTTCTCCCGTTACAGCAGTACTTTATGTCGGATCCCAAGAAACGGAAAATTTCCGCGTTTACCCTTGCTGAATTGGGCGGATACCTTTTGGATAAACGGTTTGAGGAAGTCCGGGGCGTTCCGGACGAGCATATCGGTCAGATTGGGAATATCCGGGATGTACTGATCCAGGCGGTACAGTCCGACCCGCGTTTACCCGAAGCCCATTATCATCTAGCCCGGTACTATGACCATTTCGGCAACAGCCTGGAAGAACGGCAGACCCTGGAAATAGCCGCCCGGGCCTTTGACATCGCCCCGCAGGAATCTACCCAGCGTACCCGGTACCGCCTGAACACCCAGCGGCGTCTGGGGGAGATGCTTATCAACAGCCGGGAATTTTTCTCCGCCGAAGAACAGCTCATCAAGGGTATTGATATCTATGAAGATGCCCTGGACCGGCGTTTCCTTACCCGTTCCCCCGAATTCGGCCAGCTCTACTCGGATCTGGGAGATCTGGAGTACTTTACCAAGTCGGGGAATATGCCCCAGGCCTTGGAGTACTACCTATTGGCCGAGCTAAATGGCTGGGCCCCCCCGGAGATACAGTACCGTATGGGATCTGCCTATTATCAGCAGGGGCAATGGGCGCCGGCCTTAGACCGGTTCTTCGCAGTTTCGTCAACGCAGGCTCCGAACCGCCGGCTCCTCAATGCCCTGGGAAATGTCTCCTATATGCGCGGCGACTATTTCCACGCCCAGGGCTACTATAACCGCCTCCTGGACCTGCTGGACACCGAACGCGCCCGTTTCCCCATGCTCATGCCCAATGACCGGCCTGAACACCTGGAACTGGCGGAACGGATGATGGTGGTGCGGAACAACCTGGCAGTAACCCTGGAAGCCCTAACCAAGGCCACGGGCAACCGGAATTACCGTTCCCGCGCCCTGGGCCTCTACACCGAATCCGCCCGCGCCTGGGACTCCCTTACCCGCAACCCCGACACCATGCTCCGCGCCGGCGCCGGGGATCTTTCCACCCCCGGGATGAATCTGGCTTTCCTCAACTCCCGGAACACCCTCTATCCCGAACCGGATTACGAACCCCAGCTCTACATCCAGATCGACAAGGACATGCTGGAACCCTCCGCCTGGGAGGACCTGGTCCCCCAGGATTTCCGGCTCACCGACGTGATTGAACCCTACCGGCCGCGGTAAAAGGCGTATGCACCATGTGCCGCGCGTTGACATACGGGGAACCATGATGATAAAATACGAAAATCGCGGATAGATACCGCTTTTTGGGCGATTAACTCAGTGGGAGAGTGCTACCTTCACACGGTAGAAGTCACTAGTTCAAATCTAGTATCGCCCATATCGTAAGTGATTGTATAACAATGAATTAGGCTGATCGATTAACGGAAACCATATCACGCTAAAGCCCCGAGATACACAGCAAGGTACATTGGGTATCCCCGCAACGGGGCGCGGTGCGGGCTATGTGGGAATATTAGGGGGCAAAATATATGGCTAAAAAAACGGCAGCAGTTGTTATTGATGATACGCTCCCCTTTGATTTTAACAAGAGCCTTGAGGAAAACATGAAGATGATGCGAAAGCACATGATAAAAAGCGGAGTCCCGGCAAAAGAGGCTGACGAACTGATTGAATCATTGCGTAAGAAATACCGCCCGGATGAGAAACCGGAGAAAAAATAAACCTCGGACATATCAGGAAGGTTCCGGTGTGTATGTACACCAGAGGGCGACGGGCTTTGAATCTCACGGCCTCGCTAATTTGGAAAAAAGCTCCCGAGGCTACAAAGCCGCCTCGGGAAGTGGCAGGCGCCCAGGGTGACGTTTCCATCTCGCCCCCGGCAATATCAAGTATATAAACATAATGGTGGTCTTGTCACCACCACTGGATGCCTCCCTGGGGAAATCCTCGCTCTTTACACTATAATACAGCGTGATAAAGATATGGGACCCTTTTCCACGGTAGAAGTCACTTCACAAACCATGTTTGTGGTTCAAATCCAGAATCGCCCAGTACTTAATTGTTTACAATATTATAGAATAATACTGAAAATTATGGTATGATTCCCCCAAAGAGGAGTTAGATGGCGGAAATTTCCATGATAACCATAGGGGAGAGCGGTTACATATCCCTTACCGATAAGTGGTATAGGCCATAGATAAGTTGATAAAGGCCGATAAAGCATATACCGAATTTATCCTCGATATAAAACAACGTATACAAGCTGGTTGATCTAATTCAGAGGACCCATTATACTATACGCATATATAGTATTCGTAATTATATTGGAGAATAATGAATAAACCTCATAGTTTTGGCGGAAAATGGACGATTGAAAAGCTCAAGATACTTTCTGATTATCTTGATTTTTATATTACCGCACTCAAGAATCAGCCATTTAAAAAGATTTATATAGACGCTTTTGCCGGAACCGGAGAAATTGCGGTTGGCAATACTATCGAAAACATTGATGGTTCAGCAAAGCTGGCCTTAAATGCGGTGCATAAATTTAATAGCTACATATTTATAGAGAAGCATAAAAGGCGTTTTGCCGAACTCAAAACGATGATATCCAAAGACTATTCTGAATTAGCCGACCAGATCCAATTAATAAATGGCGATTGTAATGATGCTCTGCAAGTCATCTGTAAAAACACAGACTGGAAAAACAACCGGGCAGTTTTATTTTTAGATCCCTATGCAACAGAATTAAAATGGACAACCCTGGAAATTGTCGCAAAAACAAAAGTAATTGACCTTTGGTATCTATTTCCCCTACACGCTGCTATCAGGATGCTTAAAAACGACGGAAGGATCGATCAGGCATGGAAAAATAAACTCAATTCCATATTTGGAGATGATGGCTGGGAAAGAGAATTTTATAAACCAAATCCGCAGAAGGATTTATTTAGCGATGATGAAGATAGTTTTATAAAAGATGCCGATATAAAATCAATAAAGCAATATATTTATTCAAGATTAAAATCAATATTTCCGGCAGTTTCAGAAAATTCAAGGATTCTCTATAATTCAAAAAACAGCCCCCTGTTCTTGTTCTGTTTTGCCGTTTCCAATGACAATCCCAAAGCAATCGGCCTGGCAATTAAAGTGGCTGATCAAATTTTAAAGAAAGAAGTATCAAAATGAAGATAAAACAGACCATAACCAGAAAAACCCTGCTCTACAAAACCGGCGTTGAATATGGCGACTATACAATTAACCATGTTCAGGGTTGTTCACATGGTTGTCTGTATCCTTGTTATGCATACTTAATGGCGAAACGGTTCGGACGGGTAAAAAATTACCAGGAATGGATAAAGCCTTGTCTTGTTTCAAATGCCCTGGAACTTCTGGATAATGAAATTCCCCGGTATAAAGATAAAATCAATTCAGTTCATCTGTGTTTTTCCACCGATCCGTTTATGTATGGATATGATGAAATATCCGCTATGAGTCTTGAAATCATAAAAAGACTCAACGACAACGAGATACGGTGTACCGCCTTAACCAAGGGAATACTTCCAATTGCATTATCGAAATTATCGAAGGAGAATGAATACGGCATTACCCTTATATCCATTAATGAAGATTTTAGGGGGAAGATAGAACCCTTTGCTTCGCCATATCAAGACAGGATAGACAGCTTGTATAAGCTCTACAAAAAGGGCTGTAAAACCTGGGTAAGTATTGAACCATATCCAACACCGAACATTATTGAGCAGGACTTTGACAAACTATTATCTAAAATTTCGTTTGTTGATAAAATTATCTTTGGGAGAATGAATTATAATCCCCAGGTTACAAAATATCCTGGGTTTAGGGAATTCTTTAATAAACTTAGTCAGCGGGTGATTGGTTTTTGCGAAGGAAGGGGTATAGAGTATCATATCAAAGAGGGGACGGTGACGAAAGTGAAGGCGATGGCGTAATGAAGTTGTGGAATGTGTGCCTTAAAGGGCATCAACAACCGATAAGCGTCATTGAATTTGAGATAAGCAGTGTTTTACTGGCTGGGTATAAGTCATAGCAGGGACGAAAAAGATAGTTCATGAATTACATGAACGGGCTTGCGAATTAATTTTGATTTATAGGAGAATATTGTTATGTTGATAAAAAATTCAAGGGCAGCAGAATACTTCTTTCCGAACACATCTTTGGAATATGTTTATTTCGAATCTATTGCCAATTCTTTAGATGCGAATGCAACAGAAATTGATATTGTTATAGATATAGAAAGCTACTCAAAACCTGATACTTTAAATATTACGATAAGTGATAATGGCGATGGTTTCAATGATAAAAACTTTGAAAAATTTTGCCATGTATTAGATGCAGATGATAAACAGCATAAAGGTATAGGGCGACTGGTTTTTATTAATTATTTTGAAAAAATTAAAATTGATAGCTTTTACATTGATAATCATAGAACATTTATATTCAATGATGAGTTTGACAAAGAGAGTATCAAAAATAAGAATGACTTAAAAAAACAGAGTACGGTTCTTAAATTTCTTGGATATAAAAAAGGAAGCATTAAAACTTATGATTATCTTGTTCCAGCTACTATTAAAACAAGGATCATAGAACATTTTTTGCCACGATTGTATGATATGAAATTAAAAAATAGACCTCTACAGATAAAAGTGAGTTTGACAACACGGGAGAACAATGGCGCACAAAGCTTTACCAATTCTTCAGAAATATTCAATGTAAAGGACTTACCTATATTAAAGGAAAAAACGATCCGTGATACTACGAGCCTTTTTGATAAGTTTAAATTAATGTATTCCGTTGAGCATGTATACACGGAGCAAAAAGCAATTACTGCAATTTGCGCTGATAGTAGAACAATACACATGGATATTATATCTAATAAAGATTTTCCTAATGGATATAAAATGGTATTTATTCTATATTCAGATTCCTTCAATGGTAAAACCAACAATACACGCGATGGCATTATGTTGGATGAATCATCATTGCGGAATGTGCGTAGTGTCTTTATTAAACTGGTCTCAGAAGTTATTCGAGAAGAAATTCCTGAAATCGCAGGGCGTAATGAGCAAGTTAAACAAAAACTGCAAACAAATTATCCTCATTTGCAAGGTTTTATTGATGATGAGGCAGTTGGACTTGTCGATAAAGATAATATAATAAATGATGCACAATCAAAATATTTTAATGCGCAAAAGGAATTACTGGAAGCAACTGAATTAAGTGATGTGCAATATTTAAAATCACTAGAATTTTCATCCCGTGTTTTAACTGAATATGTATTATACAGAGAAAAAATAATTACAAAATTAAAAGGAATGACTGTAAAAAGTGATGAAAAGGAAATTCATAATTTAATCGTACCAAAAAATAAAAATTACTATAGCAATGGTGATATAAGTGATATTTATCAAAATAATGCATGGGTGTTAGACGATAAATACATGACATATAGTGTCGTTCTTAGTGATAAGCAAATTGAAGAAATTTATTCCGTAATAGGCGTAGAAGGTTCGCATCAATATAGCGAAACTGAAAATGGCAAACCTGATGTTACTATTATATTTTCAGATAACCCAACATCAACAAATAAAGTTGATGTTGTTATAGTTGAATTCAAGAAATTAGGACTAAAAATAGCAAAAAAAGAGGAATTAGTTAGCCAGTTGAAACAACGTGCCCGTCGTCTCATTGAATATTATCCTGATAAAATTCAAAGGATATGGTTTTATGGCATTGCTGATTTTGATGAGGAGTTCCGAATATCACTAATAGAAGAAGGATTTGTTAGGTTGTTTTCTCATGGTGAAATATTATCCAAAAGACAGCCAATTGTAATTAATCCTGTAACAGAGGAAACAAGATTTGCAGACTTGTTTATCCTTTCATATAAGACTATGCTTGAAGATGCAGAATCACGTAATACGACCTTTTTACGAATATTAAAAGAAAGTATTAAAAAATCAATAGAGATACTTAATAAGGACTCCTCTAATGCCTTCTAACCCCCGTCTAGAACTTACCTGGATCGGCAAAGAAAACCGCCCGCACCTCGAACCCCGAATCATTCTTGAAGACCCCGCGAAAAACCATCACGCCAAACACCGTACCGATAAAAAAGACATTTTCGACAACCGCCTCATCTTCGGCGACAACCTCCTTGCCTTAAAAGCCCTAGAGCATGAATTTACCGGAAAAATAAAATGCATCTACATTGACCCGCCATACAATACCGGTAGTGCATTTGAACATTATGACGATGGCATAGAACATTCAATATGGCTTGGCCTAATGCGGGACAGGGTTGAATTATTGAGGCGATTATTGGCTGATGATGGATCGATATGGATTAACTTAGATGATAATGAAGTCCATTATTTCAAAGTCTTATGCGATGAGATATTTGGAAGAAATAACTATAAAACAACTATTACTTGGCAGAGGAAATACAGTGTTAGCAATAATTATATGGGGATTGCTTCAATTTGTGATTATATCCTTGTATATTCAAAATCCGATAAATTTAATAGTAATCTATTGCCTCGTAGTGAAGAATCGACTGCACGTTACAATAATCCAGATAATGATCCAAGAGGGCCATGGAAAGCCGTAGACTATCTAAATCAGGTAACACCTGAAAAAAGACCTAATTTATGCTATGATATTATCAATCCTAATACAGGAAAAATAATTTCAAACACAAAAAAAGCATGGAAATACGATCCTAATACCCATAAAGTTCATGTTGATGAAAATAGAATTTGGTGGGGAATTGATGGGCAGAATACTGTACCTGCGCTAAAATTGTTTTTATCTGAAGTGCGAGATGGAATGACCCCGCATAATTGGTGGCCACATGATGAAGTTGGACACACCGATGAGGCTAAAAAAGAAATGATTGGATTATATGGTGCTACTAACGTTTTTTCGACTCCAAAACCCGAACGCCTCATTCAGCGCATTATCCATATCGCCACCAACCCTGGCGACCTCGTCCTCGACTCCTTCGCCGGTTCCGGCACTACCGGCGCAGTGGCCCACAAAATGGGCCGCCGCTGGATCATGATTGAACTCGGCGAACACTGCCATACCCACATCATCCCCCGGCTAAAAAAGGTAATCGATGGCGAGGACCAAGGCGGCATTACCGAAGCCGCAGGCTGGAAAGGCGGCGGTGGTTTCCGTTATTACAGGTTAGCGCCGTCCCTGCTTCAAAAAGATAAATGGGACAACTGGATTATCAACAAAGAATATAACCCGGAAATGCTTGCGGAAGCGGTCTGCAAGTTAGAAGGTTTTAGCTACGTGCCATCTGACACCCTCTACTGGATGCATGGAAAGTCAACAGAAAATGATTATATCTATGTGACGACCGCCCAGCTTACCCATGACCAGCTTGCCTTGCTTTCCGATGAAGTCGGGGACAACCGGACCCTTCTGGTTATGTGTACCGCCTTTCGTTCCCGTGCCGGCGGATTTTCCAATCTGACCATAAAGAAAATACCCACATCGGTATTGTCAAAATGCGAGTGGGGACATGATGATTACAGCTTGCAGATCGAAAACCTGCCGATAGCAAAAAAACCACCAAAGACGCAGCCTGATCTCTTTGAAGGAGACGAGGAATGAAGAAAAAACTGCCGGTGCATACGCACATACGCTCAGGCGCCGCAGAATTCCTCATTTTTTCCCTTCAGGCGCAGGAAGACGGCATAGAAGTCCGGGTCCAGAATGATACCATTTGGTTAAGCCAAAAATTGATGGCAAAACTTTTCGATTGTTCCAGCGACAACATTGGACTCCACCTCAAAAACATATTCGGCGAGAATGAATTGAATGAAAAAGCAACTACCGAGGATTTCTCGGCAGTTGCGTCAAATAGTAAAACCTATAATATCAAGCACTATAACCTGGACGCCATCATTGCCGTGGGGTATCGGGTCAATTCCAAACGGGCTACCGCCTTCCGTCAATGGGCAACTTCGGTCTTAAGAGATTACGCGCTCCGGGGTTATATTATCGATAAAAAACGGATGGAAAACGGAACCTTCCTGGGGCATGACTATTTTGAACACCTGCTTGCGGAAATACGTGAAATCCGTTTGAGCGAACGGCGGTTCTATCAAAAAATAACCGACATTTATTCAACTGCCCTGGATTATAACAAGGATGCGCCTGAAACCCGAGATTTTTTTGCCAAGGTTCAAAACAAACTTCACTATGCCATTCACGGGTACACCGCCGCTGAATTGATCATGAAGCGGGCCGATGCGGACAAGGAACAGATGGGCCTTATCTCATGGGAAAACAGCCCCGACGGCAAGGTTCTGAAAACCGATGTTTCTATTGCCAAAAATTATTTGACCGAACGTGAGTTGGCGTCCCTGGGCCGTATTGTAAACGCCTATCTGGACTTGGCGGAAGACCGGGCTGAACGGCAGGTCCCCATGACTATGGATGATTGGGCAAAGCGGCTGGATGTGTTTTTAAGCGCCGATGATCGGGAAATATTGCAGGATGCAGGAAAGATAACGGCAAAAATGGCAAAGGATTTTGCGGAGAATGAATTTGAAAAATTCCGTGTTCGCCAGGATCGTCTGTTTGAATCGGATTTTGACAAAGAACTAAAACGTATTCAAGCCGAACATAAGGAAGATACAAAATGACAGAAAAATTAGTAAACTCCATATCCGGCCGTTTAAGCCTCCGCCGTCCCTTAACCGAAAGCCTTGAAATTCTTTCCCGCATTACCGATATTATTTCCTTGGACAAAGACGCTGACTTGCAGGAACGGTGTTCAATAATACAGAGTGAATTCCCTTCAGTTGCCGATTTTGAACGGAATTTTCCGTCCCTGTGTTTTGCCATTGCTACCGGTGTTGGCAAAACCCGCCTTATGGGCGCTTTTATAAGCTATCTGCATTTAAGTAAACATATCAACAATTTTTTTGTCCTGGCTCCCAATCTGACCATCTATAACAAACTGATAGATGATTTTACGCCCAATACCCCAAAATATGTCTTCAATGGATTATCTGAATTTATCGTTGACCCGCCGCTTATTATTACCGGGGATAACTATGAATCCGGTATTGATGTCCGCAGTAATCAATTGATATTTACCGGCATTCATATCAATATCTTCAATATTTCAAAAATCAATACCGAAGTTCGGGGCGGCAACGCTCCCCGGATTAAGCGACTTTCCGAATACATCGGGCAGAGCTATTTTGAATACCTCGCTGCGTTGCCTGATTTAGTTCTCTTGATGGATGAATCTCATCGTTACCGGGCATCCGCAGGATTAAAAGCCCTGAATGAGCTTAATCCTATTCTCGGCCTTGAGTTAACCGCCACGCCATTTACAGAATCAACGAAAGGACCGGTATTTTTCAAAAACATCATATACGAATATCCCCTTTCAAAGGCAATGGAAGACGGCTATGTAAAGGAACCGGCGGTTGTTACCCAGAAGAACTTTATTGCTTCCCAATTTACCCAGGAGCAACTGGAACGAATCAAACTTGAAGACGCCATACGGATTCATGAAGCGACAAAGGTCGAACTTGAAACCTATGCACGGCAAAACGGAAAAAATATCGTTAAACCTTTTATACTGGTCATAGCAAGAGATACCACCCATGCCGCTGAATTAAAAAAACTGATTGAAAGCGGCGATTTCTTTAACGGCGCTTATAAGGGAAAAGTCATTCAGGTTGATTCGAGCCAGCGGGGAGAGGAAAAAGAAGAAAATGTAGAACGCCTCCTTTCGGTAGAAAAGAACGATGAACCCACTGAGATTGTAATCCATGTCAATATGTTAAAGGAAGGCTGGGATGTTACCAACCTCTATACCATTGTTCCGTTACGGGCTGCCAATGCCCGTACTTTGGTAGAACAATCCATAGGACGCGGTCTTAGGCTGCCTTACGGAAAACGGACAGGCGTTACAACAATAGACCGGCTCAACATAATTGCTCACGACCATTTTCAGGAAATCGTCGATGAAGCCAATCGCCCGGATTCGCAAGTCCACATAAAGGCAGTTTTTATTGACAAAGACGCCGACTCTCAAAAATTGAAAACCGTAGTTACGCCCTCAAGTTTCTCTTTGAAGTTACAACCAACATCTTCCAATGCTAATAGAGCCGTCGCAGATTCTGTAACCCCTATGTTTAATAAACCAGCTGAACAGAAATTTGCTCAGGCAGTAGTTGCCGCAATCCAAAGTCGGGATTCTTCCCCTTCTTTAACCTATGCCGTATCAGATGACACAATGGAATCAATAGTAGCTGAGGCACAGGGTATTTATAGTTCAGAGCAGAATGACTTACCCGGAATAGAGGAGGAAATCGATTATCGAAAAATCGCTGAGGAAACGGCCCGTGTCATGATTGCCGGTACTATTGATATTCCCCGTATTTTGGTAATCCCAAAAAATAATACCAATATCAGTTACGGTAGCTTTAAATTAGACTGTAGTGGGATCCGATACCAGCCGGTAAGCCGGGATTTACTTATCCAGCATTTACGCACCAATAATCAGGAAGTCCTTTCTTCCATCAAGGAATATGCGGTTGAGGAACGATTGGAGGACTATCTGGTAAGAGGTCTTATTGACTATGAAGATATTTCCTATGATGACCAAAGCGATTTGTTATATGACTTAAGCGCCCAGCTTATTAAGCATCTTGAAACATACCTTAAGACGTTTGAGGATACAAGGAATGTAGTCTTGTTTCATCAGAAACAGCTGGCGGATTTTATTCATGCTCAAATGCTAGATCACCAGATCGAAGCAGCTTCAGAATTTGATATAAAAATTAGCAAAGGTTTTACCCCATTAAAAGAAATTGCCTTTACCGCCGAAGAAGGAACGGAACCCCTTAATTTCCGTAATACTTCTTTTGATAAGTCAAAAATTGGAAAAATCATCTTCAATGGTTTTTTCAAGTGTTTATATCCCGCAATGAAATTTGATTCCGACACAGAACGCCGGTTTTCTGTGATCCTGGAGCAGGACAGCATCAAATGGCTTAAACCCGCAAAAGGCCAATTTCAGATCCATTATCGCATGGGAAATAGCTATTCGGAATACGTGCCGGATTTTGTTGCCGAAACATCGGATTGTATCTATATGATTGAAACCAAAGCTAAAAATGAATTGTCCTCTCCCGAGGTGCTATCAAAGCAAGATGCCGCTGTTGAGTGGTGTAAGATTGCTACGGATTACAATGCTGACATAGGGAAAAAGCCGTGGATATACCTCTTGATACCGCATGACGAAGTAAAAGATAATATGACCTTGATAAGCTTTAGAAGGTCAAAATAAAGGCAAAGAAAAACCAGGGATATGCATTGAAAAAAGAGATCGAATCGAACCGCATAAACTTGGAAAGGAAGTATTCAGCATGAACATGGTCCCGCATGAAGAATTCCAGAAACTTCTCTCAGAAATAAGCAAATTGCAGGATACATTGGCCTATCTATATTTTGAAAAGGATGAATTGCAATTCCAGACATGCAAAAATATCGAGATGGAATACATGCTTAAAATCGGTGTTCTGGAATACAATCTTTATGAAATAGAAACACAGATTTTGCGTATAAGACGCAAATTAGAATTGATCCGTCAAAAAATAAACCGCCAGGAAACATTTATTATTGAAGCAATAGAAAAGCAGTTGGATGTCGAGTATGAGGAGTATACCAAAAAGCTCAAAGCCCAATATGAAATTTTCCAAAATGCGCTCACCCGTAAAGAAAGCGGTTTTCTTGATAAGGATAAGGCCAAAGAAGTAAAAAAATTGTATGGTGTTATAGTCAAAAAACTCCATCCCGATTTATTGCCTGAACCTGACAATGCAAAGAACGAACTTTTCCTTAAAGCGGTGGAAGCCTATAAAAACGGGGATTATGAAACCCTTTCCGCAATCAGTCTCATGGTAGACAAACCGGACCCGCAATCCACAAACCCCAGCACCATGGAAGAACTGAAAAAGAAACACTCCTCCTTGCAGGAGCGGATTATCAATATCACGGCCATTATTGCGGATATAAAAAGGTCTTTTCCCTATGATCAGATTGATTTCCTAAATTCTCCTGAACTGGTTGAGCAGAGAAAAAACGAACTGACTGAAAAAATCAATGAGTATAATACTGCCTACGGCCAATACGAACAAAAATTAAATGAATTAACAGGGGGTACTACCCAATGAATGATATCATTAAACTCGATGAAACAAATATTGCAAGCATCCTTCATAGCGGGGGTATACTCCAAGCAGCCGGAAAGCCCTTTGTCAAACAGATTTATTTGGTAGACGCACATATCGCCGGAACCATGTATGTTGATAACATTGATGAATTAGAACCAAATCTTGTGGTGGGTAAGAAATTAAATTTTTTCCGGGAACCGGATAACCCCCATGACAAACTCGCCATTGTAGTAAAAGATGACCAGGGCAATAAAATCGGCTACATTCCTCGTAATAAGAATGAGGTTTTAGCCAGACTTATGGATGCCGGAAAATTGATTTATGGAACCATCCATACAAAGGAATATCAAGATGATTGGCTTAATGTTTCCATGCAAATTTATTTGGATGATTAGGAAGTGGTAAAAATCCGGAAGAATGAAAGGAAGGTATTACTCAATTGACAAAAATAGGCGGTGAAAGAATTGAACTTCTCGATCCGGTATATTAGACCGGTGTAATCAAACCGATATACGAACTACCTTTACAACAGGTGTAGGACGGGAATTGAACCCGCATAAACTGGACCCGCAATCCAGTGCGTTGACTTGTGGAATGGTTTTATTTATAATAAAAAAATGGTCGCCAGGAAACGGAATGCCGATATCAATTCATTTTCTACTCAGATTAAAGGAGATTGGAAATACTTTAATTCATCGGACTATAATTATCGTTTCAATCTTAAAAACGGCTATTTTGCCCGTTGGGGTAAATTATTAGATGATGATCCTTCATATTCCTGTTTTGGTCCTGAAATTGCGGATATAGAGATAAGTACTATTTGTGGAGGTATAGTCAGTTCTGATGATGTTAATGGTATTCATTGTCCATACTGTTATAAATCCAATACAGATAAGGGTAAGAATATGGCCTTCGGCTTCTTCAAGAAGATAATCGAAAGGATAAATACAAATAATCAGCTTACACAGGTTGCTTTTAGTTTAGGCGCTACAGGAGAAGAGAATCCGGATCTTTGGAATATGTGCGTATGGCTGCGAGATCAGAACATTATTCCTAACGGTACAGTTGCCAATGTTACTGAAGAGACCGCCAAAAAAATAGCTGCCCATTTTGGCGCCTGCGCGGTGAGCAATCATTTTTTAACCGCTGTAAATGGTAACAATCTTTGTTATGATAATATAGAACGCCTCTCTGATGCCGGCATGAAACAGGTAAATATCCATTATGTTATTGCCCGCGAAAGTTTAGAAAATGCCTTTCAAGTACTTCAGGATATTAAAGTTGACAAACGTCTTAAAGGGTTAAATGCCCTGGTCTTTTTATCTCTTAAACCAAAAGGAAGAGCTTTAAATAATGATTTTCATCAGATTGACCCTGATAAATTCATCGATTTGATACGAACCGCTTTGTCCATGAATATCAGCATAGGCTTTGATTCCTGCGCCTTTCCAATATTTGCTGAAGCTATAGAGGACTTGCCTAACAGAACAAAGCTGCTTATGATGGCTGAAGGCTGTGAATCCTTCGGGCGCTTTTCATTGTACATAAATGTTGACGGTCGCTGTTTTCCTTGTTCATTTTGTGAAAATGAAGCGAGCTGGGGGAAAGGTTTTGATTTACTGGCAACTGATTTCATGGAAGATATTTGGAATAGCCGCGAATTTGGAGAGGGCCGAAAGATACTGTTAAAGAACAATGGAACTTGTCCGGTATTTAAAATCTAATAAGGCGGGGGTATGATATGAAAGTTAGAACGGGTTTTATTTCCAATTCTTCATCTTGTAGTTTTATTATTAATCGAAATTCTGTACCCAAAGAAAAAGTTGAACTAATAAAACAATATGTAAATTGTGGAGACCTTGATAAATGCAGGGAAAGCTCAACAAGATGTATAGGCTGCAGGGATGATTTCTGGGAGTATAATGATCAATGCTGGGGAATTGAAATAAACGATGAAACCATCTCCTGTCAAACCAGCATGGCTAATTTTGATTTATATTCTTATATTACCCGTGTTTTGGAAATAAATCCCCGTGATATTATTGTGCAGGAAGATGAAGGAATTAATTTATGGGATTACCACTCAGGTAGTACTTTTGAAGAAGCGAAAAAGCGCAGGGACGAACAATTGAATAGAATGCGTGAGTTTATAGCAAGTCTTAAAACGAAAGAAGGCGCTGAATGAAATTCCGCAATGGTTTTGTGAGTAATAGCAGCAGTTCATCATTTATAATTTGCTCAAAAAACAAAGACAAAGAATTTATAAGAAACCGGCTGGCAGAACTTTTTCAGTTTAGCAAAGCGTCACCCGGCAAAGTATTTACCGATGATGACGATGTGGATTTTCTGTCACATATAATGGCAGATGAATATCTTGATCCCCATGGAGATGCAGAAATTGAACGATACTATTCGTGGAATGAATACGCTCACCATTTACACGAGGAGTATTTTTTTGGGCCTGAAGAAGATTTTGATAGATACCTAAAAGACTATGCCGACATTGAAACTCTTTTTAAAGAAGGCTTTATCGTTTTTGAGGGTTCTATGCCTGATTATGGAATGGGAGGTTCAGCCATGCAGTATTTTCTACGCTTTAGAAAATACTGCCGTATTGAAAACGATTTTGGATTTATTCAATGTGATGGGGGGGATGCCCCTGGTATTGCTAAAGCTTTAAAAGAACGGGAAGAAAGGAATCGTTAAACAAAAGCGCTCCTGGGTATGTACCCTTCGTCCCGAATCATACAACTGCGGCATAGTTTGCTATTTCCGATAAGCCCTCCTTTTTCCAGCTTTGGTTTATTTCGCTGAACTCGTCGGCGATACCGGCAAACAGATCCGTCAGGACCGGATCAAAGTGGGTTCCCCTGCCGTTCATAATAATATTTACGGCTTCTTCATGGGTAAGCGGCGCTTTATAGGGCCTTGTGGAAATAAGTGCGTCATATACATCTGCTATTGCCATAAGCCGGCCCTGCAGCGGGATGTTCTCTCCCGATAAGCCGTAAGGGTATCCGGTTCCGTTCCATTTCTCATGGTGGGTTCCGGCAAAGATCTTGGCGTGCTTGAGGAAACTGCTTTCCGGGGTATGCCGCTCAATTTCATCAATGATCTTTACCCCAAACACGGTGTGGTTTTTCATCATGTTGAATTCCTCATCGGTCAGCTTTCCGGGTTTGAGCAAAATATCATCCTTGATGTGGATCTTACCCAAATCATGTAATTGGGAAGACCGGAGCAGAAAATCCCGGTTCCAGGATTGAATTTCCTCAAGGTACATCTTCTGCCCGATCAGAGAGTCAAGGAGAATTTCCAGATACCTCCGGGTACGCTCCACATGGCCTCCGGTGATCTCATCCCGGCTTTCCACCAAATCCGCCACCGTTTTTAAAACCGAGTTCTGCATATCCAGAACCATTTTAGTGAGGTTACTGTTATAGAACATGAGTTCCTTCTTCTGGAATTCTACCAAAAGATGGAGTTCAATCCGTTTAAGCAGCAAGGGAGGGGACAGGGGCTTGGAGATATAGTCGATGGCCCCCAGATTCAAACCTTCCAGTTCGCTTCCGGTATCGTTCTTGCCGGTAAGAAAAATAACCGGTATATTCGCAGTAACAGTGTCGTCCTTGAGTTTTTTTATTACTGCATAACCGTCCATCTCGGGCATATCAATATCCAGCAGTATTAAATCCGGGGATACCCTTTTAAGGAGTATAAAAAGTTTTTCGCCTGAAGGAACGGTAAAGATATTGTACTTTTCTCCCAATGTAAAACTGCCCAGAGTTAAGGTGGTGATATTGTCATCCACTAAAACAATTTTTTTCGTGAGTTGTCCATTTTGTTTTGGGTTCTCCCGGCCCCAATAGTATAAATCTTTCATGCGACTTTAAACTTCTCCACCTCAGCTACAAGGGTGTTGATTTGCTCTCGGTTATCTACACTGATTTCATTGACCCGGTGTACGGCCACGTTAATCTGGTTTGCACCTGCGGCCATCTCACTCATCCCGTTGGAGATTTCCTGGGTTACCCGTCCAAGATTTTCGCTTTCGGTTATAACTTCCTTGCTGCCTTCGAGCATTTCCATAGAACCGCTCTTCACCATCAGGGTAATTTCGTTCAGCTGGCCGACTGCTTCCAGGATCTGCCGGCTTCCGGTTTGCTGTTCTTCCATGGCGTCCTTGATGTTTGAAGTCTGATCCGATACGGTTTTGACTTCCATATCAATAGTTTCAAATTTGTTTAACGCCATATTCGTAGAACCGACGATCTTTTCGATTCCTTCCTTTATCTTTACAAGAACTTCGGATATGGTCTTTGACTGTGTAAAGGAAGATTCGGCAAGTTTGCGGATCTCATCGGCTACCACCGCAAAACCTTTTCCCGCAGCGCCTGCATGGGCAGCCTCAATGGCGGCGTTCATGGAAAGAAGATTAGTCTGGGCCGATATGTCCTTCATTACCGCGTTAATCTGCAAGAGGCCCATGGATTCCTTGGCAATTTCCTGTATGTCCATGGAAACGGTCTGTACCGCGTTCCTGCCCAGCTGTGACGATTCGGCAAGATGCTGAACATTTTCTGCGTTCCTGATCAGGGTTTGGGTAACACTTGAGATGTTGGCAAGCATTTCCTCAATGGCCGAAGAAGACTGTGATACGCTGGCGGACTGGTCCTCCACGTGGTTATTCAGCTTGTCAATGTTCGTTGTTACCTGGCTCATGGTAGTACCGGTCTGGATAACACTGGCGGACTGATTAATGACCTGCCCCTTAATACTCTCGATATTGGAAGTAATCTGGTTAACCGCCGCCGCAGTCTCGGTCATATTGGAAGCGAGTTCCGTACCGATGGTGGAAAGGGCGGAAGTCTGGTTTTTAATGGTAATTACCAGATTTTTTATCTTGTCCAGGGTCAGGTTAAAAAAATGAGCCATGGCGCCGATTTCATCGTTGCTTACCACATTGAGCCGTTTGGTAAGATCCCCTTCACCTTCGGAAATATCCTTAAGCATGTCGGAAATCCTTACAATGGGCTTTGTTACGCTTGAGGCCACAAAGTAGATGATCACCGCCGATACTACCATAAAAATCACCGCGATAAGAATGGTAAAAATAGTCATCTGCCGTATATCGGCCAGTATGGTCTCTTCAGAAACTGACATCATGATGGTCCAAGGATTGGCGGAAGTACCGATAGCTATCGGATAGAGGACCATGCGCAGATTCATTTTTAACACCGGGGAGAATTCCCGCAGGTGGGTTATTTCCCCGTTTTGTATTGCTTCGTAGGCCAGGTCGATTTCGTTGGCGTAAAGAGCAGCGTCGGCTTCGTGCATATCCTTGCCAACCCGTTCCGGCACAATGCTTGCCAGGACAGTCCCGTTTTTGCTGTATACCGACATGACATCAATCTCATTGTTATTTTTGATAATATTTTCTACATAACCCTGCAATCCGTCGATGATAACATTGATGCCTACTACCCCAACTACTTCATTTGACCCCTGGGCAATAACGGGCACAGAGATATTAAAGGTATAGGCGGTCTTTCCGTTCACGATCTGGGCTTCAGGTTCGTAAACTTCTTCGGCGGCTATCATGGTTACGGATCGATAATTCTTCCAGGTTTTATACTCGATCTCTCCTGAAGCGCGGCTGTACCATGCGGCGTACTGGCCCTTGTCGGTATATCCGGTCTGTCCGGCAAATTCGGCGTCCATGCCGTCCAGGGCATCGGGCTTCCACACGGAGTAAATACCGATAAAGTTGGGATTCGCCTCCAGAATGGCTTTCATGGTTTCATTGTATCTGGTGCGCCGTACCGATATATCCACCGACTTGTAATCCCCCATGACATTTGCCAGGGTCTTCGCGGTTTGGAGGTAGATTTCCTCCCGGCGCTGTATGTCCTTTGCCTGCTCCGCAGCCAGGCGTTCGGTACTCTTGAGAGCCGTCACCATCTGGGTAGCTGTGGCCTTGTTAAGCAGAACGATAGATATGGTGGCTACGACAGCTACCAAAACGGCGATGACGATTATACTTAACCTGATTTTAAGTTTCATAATTCTCCTCCGATAAAATTCGTTAATTTGCCAAGGACCCCATGGGTCCTCTTTTCAAAAAAGTTATTTTCATGACCGGACTTATTATATTTGGCAAAAAGAACTTTAAAATGAAGTCCCCTTTCCCTTACTATAATAATTTTTTTAAATATCAAAATATTGCTGTTCATTTTCACTCCCTTTGAACCGGTAATGGTTCCCCTGAAATTGCTTTATGACGCTTACCTCCTTCATGAAACTCATTACTTGATTTCTATCCCAAATGCAGAAGCTGCACAGCGGTACGTTTTTATCATTTTTTGAAAAAACGAAAAAAAGGTTTTTTTGATATGAACGTACCGGATGATTTAAATGAAGCTGATATGATCGTATCATGGTGGAAATCCTGTTTTTAAAGGGGGTATAGCTGATTTTGCGTAGTTTTGATATACTTTTAAGTATGGTGAGTAAATCCGGAAAGCTCGGCCATCGGCAAAGGGGATATTATACTACTTATCCTATAGATTTACTAGTATATATAAGCTTTTTTACCCTGGTCATTTTTTTTCTGTCAGGCTGTCAAAATCCCGATCGGCCCAGCCCAAAAAATCCGGTAAGCCTTACCGTATGGCATACCTATGTACGGCCCATGGACTTCGGTTTTAAGACGTTGGTGGACGAGTTCAACGATACTGTCGGCAAACGGGAGGGGATTTTTATCACCGTTACCTCCACCGCAGATGCGCCGAATCTGAATGAAAAATTGTTTGCGGCAATTGAGGGTGATCCCGGCGCACCGGAAATCCCCGATATGGCAGTGGTGTATCCTCCGATAGCGGCTGCCCTTGCCAAAAAGGGGCTTGTAATGGATTTTGCTTCCCAATTCAGCGCTGATGAAATTGCCCGCTATGTAAACGATTTTGTGCAGGAAGGAACTATAAACGACACACTCTACCTGCTGCCCATTTTAAAATCCACCGAAGTCCTGTACCTCAATAAAACCATATTTGACCGGTTTGCCGCCGAGGTTCCCGGTATTAGCCTCCTGCAGCTTGAAACCTTTGAAGGTATTGTCGAAGTGGCGGAAAAATACTATCAATGGTCGGGAGGTAAAACCTTTTATTTTCCCGACCTTTTATTTAATTATACGATGATCGGCATGGAACAGATGGGTGAACATTTTGTGCAGAACAGGAAACTCAGGGTAAGCTCCCCGGCTTTCGAGCGGATCTGGAATATTTATTACGAGAGCGCCGTCAGGGGATACGCTGCAATTTTTAACAGCTTTGGTAACTATTTAGCCATGACCGGTGAAGTGGTCTGCGTTACCGGTACCTCTGCGGCGGCCATCTATTATCCCGATTCTATTACCTACAAGGATAATACCAAGGAAGCGTCGGAATTTATCGTATTACCCTTTCCCGTTTTTAAAGGCGGGGAAAAAGTCGCGGCCCAGCGGGGCGCCGGTATGTGTGTCATAAAGTCCACCCCGGCAAAGGAATATGCCGCCGCCCTGTTCCTGAAATGGTTTACTGCGCCGGAGCAGAACCTCAGGCTTACCGCGTCTACCGGGTATATCCCAGTAACGAAGCAGGCCTTTAAGGATGTCATGGAAAATGGCCTCCGGACTATTGAAAATGCCATGGTAAAAAAGGCCTTCCTGACCGCTCTGGCCATGCAAAAGGAATATCGGTTTTACGTCCCCCCGGTATTTGACGGCTTTGACGTACTGCAGAGCCAATATATAGAAGAAATTCAAAAAATTGCAAAAGTCGCCCGGGAAGAAAGAATACAGAAAGGCATAAGCAGCGATGCGCGGGGAACTGCGTTGCAAGTGGCGCGGAACAAGCAGGATCTTGCCGCGTTTATTGCCGTCTTTGGGAATTAAAATATGCAAGAATTCTCCGCCGAACGTCCGAAGCCCAAAAGTTCTCCTCCGGAAATACAAAATGAACCGGAAATAAAAAAGGAAAGGGCGGCTTTTAGGCAGCGCTTTTTTCTGTCCCTTATTCCTATTGCGTTCTATACTCTGGGTTTAGTGGTATTCATAATCCTGCTTTTAAACGGGGTAATAAATTACGGCAGTAAAGAAGTGAAAGAGCAAATCTTCCGGGAGCGCCACCGTATTGCCCTGGATCTGGAACGGCGATTGGGAGATGTTGTCGTGGATTCCATACAGTTTTCCCAAACCCTTGCGCGGAATATTGAAAATCATCTGCGGTTTTCGGAACTTAGCATGGCTGAGTTGTCCTATCATCCTGATATTCTTGAAATAATAGCCGATGACGAGCTTGACCTGGTTCTTTTTGCCCTGGACAAGGCAAAGGTGTCGGGGGTGTTCGTAGTACTTGATACAACCGTTAATCCCTATATTGAGGGGGCGGATATCTCCCATTCCGGCTTCTTTATACGGAACACGGAACCGGTTGTACCAAGCAGCTCTTATAAATTGTTTCTCCGGGGTTTTGCGGATCTTGCATATCAGAAAAATCTTTCCATGCTGTCAAATTGGAGGCTGGAATTTACTATTACGTCAGACAGGGACTTCTATACGGCGCCCAAGGCAAGCTACCAGGAGAATCCTTCCCTGCCCCTCGCCCGTTCCTATTATTGGACCTTTAACGGTCTCTTTGGCGAGTATCGAGAAGAAGAACCTACCATACTCTGCAGCATTCCTATCATCAGTTCACAGGGAGAGTTCCTGGGTGTATGCGGGTTCGAAGTAAGTACCATGAATTTCAGGGCTATCCATAATTCCATTACCGATCCCTATCCGCGGCTCCTCGGTATATTCGGCCCACACAATGGAAAAGAATTTGAAGGCGGGCAGTACTTTCTCTCCGGAAGCAAAGGCGACCGGCAGTTTACGGATTTTGTTTTTTTGGATAATGTCGAAACCGTCAAACTCTATCCCGGTAATTCCCCCTATACGGACAAGATGATGGCCGTGGCGCTGGGTATGCCCAAACAGGATTATAACCGGATGCTTTTTTCCCATAACGGTATTCTTTTGGTAATTCTCCTTCTCCTGGGCGGCGGGATATTCATCCTTTCATTATTGCTTAACCGCTACTACCGGAAATCCTATAGCGAGCAGCTTGCAAAACTCCAGGGGCAACTCGTCCGTGTACCCCCCGATTTTGACAAATTCGGCCTTTCCAAACGGGAAAAAGAAATTTGTACCCTTCTGCTGAAGGGCTATACCATCAAAGAGATAGGCGCTGAGCTTTTCATTGCCTTTGCCACCGTGAATAACCACTGCCAGAATATTTACCGGAAGCTGGATATCAATAGTCGCCAGGAATTGTTTTTGAAATTTGGATCTTAACTGAAGCAGGAGGTATTTTATGAAACCCAAGCTGATAGTCCAAGAAAATTACAAACAGTTGATATTTGTTATTCTTGCATTCCTGGCAATGGTCCTCATCAGTTCCTTTTTTGCCGCCGGGATAGTAGAAAAATATATGGCCACCACTGCGGAGGGCATACTGAGTACCGCAGAAACCATAATCGAATCGGAATTCAAGGAAGCGGAAGTTTCGGTGCTCAATACCGCCTTTTCGGTCCGCAGCCGGCTGCAGGCAGGCCAGTCCCCCGAGGAAATAGGACAATACCTCATCGAACTGACCGATTGGCTTAAAACACCCCTGGGGGATACGGATTTTATAAGCCTTTACGGGCTTTTCGACGGGAAATTTGTGGACGGCAGCCGGTGGATACCGCCGGAAGATTACCGGCCCGGGGAGCGGCCCTGGGTTATTGCAGCCAAAGCGAATGAGGGCAGCGTGACCTTTACTGTTCCGTATCCGGATGCCAGGGACGGCACGGTCATTATCAGCGCTTCAATAGCCCTACGGGGAACGGACGGGAAAGATTACGGGGTTGTCTCCTACGACATGGTACTCAATAGTATCTCCGAATATGTCAAGGGCCTTCACTTTTCCAAGAGCGGCTACGGTATGCTCATGGGCCCTGACTTTGTATTTATCGCCCACCCCGACGAGTTCTATTTGGGCAGGAAAATGCAGGAACTGAGCGAAGGGCATGCGGCAATTGTGGACACCCTTCAGACAGGCGGTCGGATTTCCAGGGTAAACCTGACGAACAATCAGGGGGTTAAGGTTGTTGCCCTTTATCAAAAAATGAAAAACGGCTGGTATATCGGCATTGCAGATCCAATGGAAAGTTATTACCGGGATGTCAATTTTATGATTCTGGTACTGTCCATTGTGGGCGCCATCCTTATGGCGATATTGTGCTACATCCTTATCAAATTAAGCATGGCAAAGATCCGTTCCGACGAGGAAAATAAAAGCAAAACTTCCTTCCTCGCCCGTATGAGCCATGAAATACGCACCCCCATGAATTCTATTTTGGGTATGTCGGAAATTATACTGCGCAAGAATATTTCCGGTGAAATTTTTGAATACATTTCCATTATACGCCAGTCGGGGAATACCCTGCTTTCCATCATCAACGATATCCTTGATTTTTCTAAAATAGAATCCGGTCATGTTCAGATAGAATCAAAGGATTATTCCTTTGCCGCCCTCATAAACGATGTGGTCAACGTAATCCGGGTGCGCATGGTGGACAAGCCTTTGGATTTTTTTGTAACCCTGGACAGCAATATCCCGGCGGTACTTCAGGGTGATGAAGCGCGGATCAGGCAGATACTGATCAATCTGCTCAACAATGCGGTGAAGTATACCCGGCAAGGTCATATCGCCCTGGATGTGGGAATGAAACGGATTGGCCCCCACAAAATAGATCTTGTGTTCCGGATCAGCGATACCGGTATCGGTATAAAAGCGGAGGATATGAAGGATCTGTTCAACGATTTTATCCGGGTAGATGTGGATCGCAATCAGGGTATCGAAGGAACCGGGCTGGGTCTTACCATTGCCAATAACCTGTGTTTGGCCATGGAAGGGGGGATCACCGTATCCAGTGAATACGGCAAGGGTTCGGTCTTTACCGCTACGATAGTTCAGATATTTTCTGATGACCGGCGTATTGCCTGGGTGGATAATCCTGAAAGTAAAAAGATTCTGGTATTTGAAGAACGTCCTCTTCATGGTGACTCTCTGAAAAGCGCCATGGAAAATCTCGCCCTCAATCCTGTGTATGCATCGGATCTTGCTGCTTTTAATAAAGAATTGGGGGAGGGTGATTATGCATTTGCCTTTGTCTCCTCCCGCTATGCCATGGACTGTATCCCAATCTGGGGCAAGCGGGGTAATTCTATGCAGCTGATCATTATGACGGAACTGGGGGAAATAGCGGTCTACCGGGAGACAGGCAGTATTCTTATGCCTATCTATTCGGTTATCCTTGCGAATGTTCTGAACGGTGTTGTTACCAAGGGTTATTCTTCCTATGACGGAGATGCCCATTTTACCTTCCCATGGTCGAAAATATTGATTGTGGATGACATTCCTACTAACCTTCGGGTGGCCGCAGAATTAATGGCCCCGTACCAAATGCAGATTGATACCTGCCAAAACGGCGCCGATGCAGTACGGATGGTAAAAGATAAGCGCTACGATCTGGTTTTTATGGATCACATGATGCCCGGCATGGACGGGATCGAAGCGGTGTCGCTTATCAGAAAAATCAACGCCGCTGATAACTACTATCAGAATTTACCGGTTGTCATGCTTACGGCCAATGCGGTATTCGGCCAGCGGGAGATTTTTCTGGAAAATGGCATCAATGATTTTCTTGCAAAACCTATTGAAGTTCAAAAATTAAATGCCATTTTGAAGCGGTGGATCCCCGAATCAAAACGCAGGGAAGCCAATATCCTCGCCGCAAGTCAGGATAACGAAAAAGCGGCGTCCATGGATATACCCGGGGTTCTTGTCGCCCGAGGGCTTGCAAATACCGGCGGTACTTTTGCTGTCTACCTTGATATCCTTGCTGTTTTTTGCCGGGACGCTCTGGAGCGATCCGATGAGATAAAGGAAGCTGTGGAGAAAAAGGATTACCGTTCCTATACCACCCTGGTTCATGCCCTGAAAAGCGCCGGCCGCAGCATTGGCGCCTACGACTTTGGAGACAGCGCGGCTGCTCTGGAGGAGCTGGGTAAAGCGCAACTTGCGGCGGGAATAGCAGAAAGGACGCCTCAATTTCTGGAAGACCTAAAGACCCTTACCGTCAATATTTCCGAATTTATTGCCAAGGCTTCCGCTGCAGTGGAAACCCTCAAGGAGATTGATATTTCAGCCCTTCATTTTGAAGCCCTGAAAGAAGCCCTGGTAAACATGGATATTGAAACGGTCAATAAAATCATGCTGGAATACAGTGTTATGCCCCTGGATTCCCATACCAAGGATCTGGTTAACAAAATTAAAGAGGATATCCTGCTCTTTGAATACGACAAGGCTGTGGAGAAGATCCAGGCGATGTTTAAGGAGGAAAATAAAAATTATACTAAAATTTATAGTAAAAATTTACAGTTAATTCTTTATAATACAATGAAATATATATAATCTTTAATTATAAATTTTTTAAATATTTTTTGATATTTTTCATTAAAGGACTATAATGTAGGTAATGAAAAATTCCCTTGAATATATCGCATTTAAACGTACATGGACCGTAAACGAGCGGATTGCCAACCTCTTGGGTCAATGTTATGCCTATATCCAAGCAATTACCAATACCCCCATCCGTCCGGATTATTTCCGAAAATTGCTGTTAGTTTCCCTTCGCCGGGGCGCCCTTGCAACTACTGCCATTGAGGGTAATACGCTGTCCGAAAAGGATCTGGACCAGATTGAGGCCGGCAATGATTTGCCGCCCAGTAGGCAGTACTTGCAGAGGGAGGTCCAGAATATTCTGAACGCCTTTAATTTATTGCTTGCGGAATTAGGACATGATAAAAAAGCGGAGATGATCACCGTCACCTTGATAAAAAGGTTTCACGAGATGGTTGGCAAAGATTTGGGCGATAGTTATGGAGACCCAGGGCATTTCCGCAGGAAAAATGTTACGGTTGGCAATTATCGTCCGCCCAACTTTGAACAGGTGGAAGAACTGATACAAATATTTTGCGACTGGCTTTTCAAAGAGTTTCATTATGCCAGCGGCCAAAATTTTGATGAGACCATAATACAAGCTATTGTTTCCCATATTTATATGGTTTGGATACATCCCTTCCTGGATGGAAATGGAAGAACCGCCCGGCTTCTGGAATTTTATCTCCTCCTCCGGGCCGGGGTTCCCAACATCGCATCCCATATTCTTTCAAATCATTATAACAATACACGGGATGATTATTATCGTCAGCTTCAAAACGCCTCGGAGACCGGAGATTTAACCGGTTTTATACAGTACGCCCTGGAAGGATTCAGAGATGGTTTGGAACACGATGTTTTAAAGGTTATCCATGATGATCAAATAGATATGACCTGGAAAAATTATGTCCACGATATCACAGAGGATCTGCAAAAAACCGAGGGGAAAAATGAGAAGATTATTAAACGTATAAGACAACTTGCATATTATCTTCCTGCAAATATTTTTTTGACTATAAATCAAATAAAGGATGTGGATATTCATATTAATCAGGTATATGGAGGTCTAACCAGGCCAACTTTGAAAAGCGATCTGGAACTTCTGGTAACGCATAAGTTACTTATAGAGGCGAATGGTAAATATTGCAGTAATAAAGAAGCCCTGCATATGTTTATGCCGGAGACGAGTGCCGGGATAACGAAGCATTATTAATGGACGTAATTTATAAAAATATGGGTTAAATCATAGTACTTTATGAATATACCCTGTATGTTTTTTAATACGATTTCAGTACCCATGGCCTTCCGAATAGATTTCACCTTTTTTGTAACTCCTTACCACATAACAAAATAGATAATTTTTCCTATGTATTAACCAACATGGCACGGTACTTGCTAGTATTATAGTATGGAAGGGATGAATCTTACTAAAAATAGTTTTAGCATTTCTCGTTTAATTGGGTTTGATATGGAGACTTCTGAGCTCCAGGAAATAAAGACTGAGCTTGTCCGGAAATCCATGCATTTTCTTATTGCCCTTAGCCCCAGTATGGCATCCCTAAACCGGCCCCTCACGGCGGCGATCCTCATGGTGGGGACCCTGTTCTATGCCGTTATGGAGACCCTCCGGCTTGCCGGTATTGAGGTTCCCCTGGTGTCTTCCCTTACCAGTATGGCTTCCCGGCCGCGGGACCGGGATCGTTTTGTGCTTGGACCGGTTACCCTGGGCTTAGGCGCCTTGCTTGCGCTGCTTCTGTACCCCTCCCCGGCGGCGTCCATTGGCATTTATGCCCTGGCTTTTGGCGATGGCTTTGCCAGCCTTATCGGTAAAACCTTCGGCAAGCATCGCCCCGATTTTATGTTGGGTAAGAGTATCGAAGGGTCTCTGGCTTGTTTTGGTGCGGTGTTTGTTACCGCCTATGGCGTTTCCCGCAGCTTTAAGGTGGCCTTTATAGCCGCCATGACCGCGACCCTGGTGGAAGCCCTCCCTCTAAAGGATTATGACAATATTGCCCTGCCCATAAGCGTTGGTTTTGTGGTGCAGATGTTCATCCTATAAGAAAAGCGTAAATCAGCATAAATTCTCAATTTTCCTTTGACATAAACTTGTCTGATGGGTACAGTCGACATATGAACCAATACTTCATTGAAGGCGGTGTTCCCATCAGCGGGACTATCCGGGCCAGCGGTAATAAGAACGCCGCCTTGCCCTGTATTGCCGCCGCCCTCCTTTCCGACGAGCCGGTGATACTCCGGAATATTCCCGATATCGAAGATGTCCAGGTGATGCTTTCCATATACCGGTCCTTTGGCGGGGCCGTGGAAGTCTTGGGGCCGAATGCCTACCGGATGAAGCTGGAGAATATTAGTTCCTCCGAGGTGCCCCTGGAGTATGCGCGGAAAATCCGGGCGTCCATCCTTTTTGCGGGGCCCCTTTTGGCAAGGACCGGGAAGGTGGTGCTGCCGCCGCCCGGGGGAGATGTTATTGGCCGCAGACGGCTGGATACCCACTTTCTGACGCTTACCGAATTGGGCGCCCAGGTGGAAATTAACGATGCCTTTAACTTTACCGCCACGGAGCTTCGTGGGGCGGATATTTTTCTGGACGAAGCTTCGGTAACTGCCACGGAAAATGCCGTCATGGCTGCGGTTCTGGCCAAGGGGGAGACCATCCTGACCAACGCCGCCAGCGAGCCCCACGTCCAGGACCTTTGCCGTATGCTCAGCGCCATGGGCGCCCGGATCGACGGCATAGGCTCCAATATCCTCAGAATAAACGGTGTAACAAAGCTTTCGGGCTGCGACTTTGAGATTGGCGCGGACTTTATGGAGGTGGGTTCCTTCATCGGCCTTGCGGCGGTTACCGGGGGGGAGCTCTCCATCGAAGGTCCCCGTTTCCAGGATCTGCGGCCCGCAAAGATTGCCTTTGGCAAGCTGGGGATAGTCTGGGAACATGAGGGAACTACCCTCCATGTTTCCAAAAACCAGGAGATGGCGGTGAACTGCGACCTGGGTGGGATGATTCCCAAGATAGACGATGCGCCCTGGCCGGGTTTTCCCCCGGATCTAACCAGCATTATTACGGTGGTGGCAACCCAGGTTACCGGTACGGTTCTGGTTCACGAGAAGATGTTTGAATCCCGGATGTTTTTTGTGGATAAGCTCATCGGCATGGGCGCACGGATTGTGCTCTGCGATCCCCACCGGGCGGTTATCTCCGGACCTGCAAAGCTGGCGGGGTCGGAACTGCAGAGCCCGGATGTGCGGGCCGGGATGGCCATGGTTATCGCGGCCATGTGCGCCGAGGGTCGGAGCGTTATCCGCAATGTTTATCAGATAGAGCGGGGTTACGAAAACTTAGTGGCGCGGCTTTCTTCCCTGGGCGCCAGGATCCGGGGGGTCGAGGACTGAGCGGACTAAATTTTTTCGTTCAGGGATCTATTTTGATGGGGATATAGTCAGGATCCAGCGCCTGGTGGATAAAACCTGCCTCCCTCAAGGCCTGTTCCCCCTGGGCCAGGGATTCCAATTCCTGCCCCAGCAGCTTAATATCCCCGAACCTGGAACGCCGGGCGATTAAACTTTCCGCCAGGAGATCCGGGTTCAGCCGCTCCGTCATGGAAAGGGCGATCCTACAGAAGATTTCCATTTTGGGAAGAGCCGGGGAACTCCTGGGGAAAATATACGTGGCACTGCGGATTACCCGTTCGGAAATAAGTTCCGCCCTCTGGCTTTTACCCGGCACAGCTTCCGGAACCGGCGGAACCTCTCCGGCGGATTCCCGGTGAAATAGCAGCCCCGGTTCGGCAGGCCTGACGGACTGGGAAACGATTATGGTCCCCAGGGCACAATAGGCAGTTAAACCTGGTATGCCCTCATCAAAATCAATTTTTCCGGGCGCCTCAAAATAGCGCGCTATTTTTCTGTTTATACAAAACTGACCGATTAATTGCTGTATTAAACACCCTACAAAAGAGCCAATCAGGATTCCGGTTATCCCTCCAACGGCTCCGACAATCGCCCCCAGGAGGGGGCCTATCCAATTTTTTACAGACGAAAATTTCATTGTACTATCCATGTTGGGATGCTAAAAATATCAGGGACATGATGAAACAGAGCAATGCCCCGGCGACAGCGATTATGATGGCGGCGGAAAATCCCAGGGAAAGGAGCATCCAGAGCTCCAGGATATTGGAAATTCCCCGGATTAAATCTATCATCCAGTTGAAGACCAGCGGGATAATTACCAGCATGGGGAACCCCAGGTACCGGGGCTTCGTTTTTGCCCGGAAGCGCCAGCCTATGATGATAGCCAGAATGGAAAGGTATAAAAGGCTTATCGGATCGGAAATACGGCGCATAATTTCCGCTTGGAATACCTGCGGGATATACCCATAGTTTCCAAAATCCCTGCCCATGGCTAGGATATCCACCAGGAAGAGGCTGTCCACCCTGCGGCGGGCTTTGGAAAGCCGCAGGAAATGTTCGTAGGTGGTATCCAGGGCTATCTGAGCATCCCCCAGGTCGGAATGTCCCGGACCGGTCCATAGGGGCTCCCACCGGATCGTTTCATCGTACCGGCTAAGGGCTCGCAGCAGGATAAGCAGCCTGGGCTTTCCCTGGACCGTCATGGGGATAAGCTTGGCATACCGGGCTTCCATCTCGTATAGGGGCTGGTTGTTTCCGTCAAAGGCAACAATCTCAAGACCGATGGCGTAGGAAAAATCCGGGTAGGTCATGAGGGAGTCGGCCCGCATTACGACCCGACCCCCGGGAGTTCCTGCGGACGACTGACCAAGCGCCTGGGCCGTGGGTACCAAGGGGATGGAGAATACCGCTCCGGTGAGGTTTTCCCCTATGCCCGCCTCTATTTCATCAATAAAGAAGGCAACCCCGGTGGTTCCCTGCTCGCTCATATCGAGGAATTTAGCCACATCCGGATCTTCCGGGCTTAGTTCAGCAAGCTCCCTGAAAATATAATAAGCCCGGATCCAGTCACTGGAAACCATGGCCTCGTACCCTTTCCGCTTAAGATGGTACAGGGAATAGTTTTGGGCTTCACGAATGCCGGGCTCCATGGAAGAGACGGCGTTCCAGGCAAGACTTGCCGTCCGGGCAGCTTCCTGGGCTTCAATACTCCCCGCCCTGGCTAATTGGGATGCCAGGGTGGCAAGCCAGTGGGCGTCATAGTACCGTTCTTCGGCTAAGGCCGCTTTGGCCAAGTTCAGGGCCTCCGAGGCATCCCGAAGCGCCTTCCGTAGTTCAGCCAACTCGCCTTCCCGGTTTGCGGACCCTGGTCCCGAAGCCGGCCGGATACCACTTCCCAAGGCGCCTCCGGAAAACCGGACCGTCTCTATCCCTACGGTGACCGTTGCCCTAGCCTGGTCCATAACGGAACTCAGGGGCCATATATTTTCACAGATTGCGAGAAAATGGGATGCTTCCTCCCAATTTCTTTGTGCGGCGGCTATTTCTGTCCTCTCCTTAGCCATTTTGAATAGTTCGCCCTTAAAGCGCATATTCGATTGGTATTCCTGGGCAAGGGGAAAGGCGATAAAGAACAAAAGCCCGTAGCATGCGGCGGCGATTATAGCAGCAAGGATAGCCCCCTGAATATTTTCGATAAATTTTGGAGAGAACCGGGGGAAATTCTCGTCTATATCCGTTTTAAATCCAAAGGGAATAACCAGGGATGCCATGGTCAAAGCCGGAAAGAGACCGATAAAATCCAGGACACCCTGCGTAAAACGCCACGGCAGGGAAAAGTACTCCAGGGGGATCGCCCCGCCGGGGAAAATAAAGCGGTAGGCCACCACAACGACAAAGGAAACCACGATATAGATGATAAAAATTCCTACTTTGTTTCCGGCGAATTTCCCCGCAGAGGAAACAAGACTCTCCCGGTTTATCATGGGCGCCCCTCCCGCCGCTTCTTCCGGCGCGGCTCATGGCCCCTCCCGATCCGGCCACGGACCAGGCTGCCCAGGAATGTATACAGAAGGATAAGCAGCGCGAGTCCGATAAAAATAACAGGACTTATTATGGAGGCGTCTATCCGCTTGTCAAAAAAATTGAGGATAAAGTCCTGGACGATCCGGGAATCGACGAAGGTTTGAAACGCCAGGATGCCTCGAAATACCAGGGCGCCGGAAAAGAGATTCGCCAGGGGCCAGGAACTGAGATCCAGCACAAAGCGGAGGGACACCAGCAAAAAGATAAGGGCGCCCCCATAAATAGCGAAGGGAATGAGCCCCTTACCTAGTCTGGTTTCAAACTGATTCGCCACCAGGGCTGAATCAACGAGAAAACCATTCATCAGGTAGGATTCCTCATCCCTGAAGGGGGCCGGTGGCAGGGCTATGATGGTATTATTAGGCCCCGAAGGTACCTCCTGGTAAATCAAAGGGCGCCCGGGGATTGATACCATCCGGGGACTTCCCGCTTCACCGGGATCCCCCAGGACCACCATTACCGTATCCCCCTGGGAAAGAATAAGCCCTGGGGCGCCCAGGGTTTTCAGCTTTTCGCCGGATCGGCTTGATGAAAACAGAGGTAATTGGAGAGTATTATCGGATTTAAGATGGAGGAGACCCAGGGATACCCCCAGGGCAGCGCCGCCGGCCAGAATAAAGAGGCAAAAAATAGCCGCGGGCATGGGAATAGCCTGACGGGCGGTATAACTAAGGCTTATCAGGATAGAAATATATAGGATCAGGGGCACTATTTTCTGGAGGGCGGAAAGAAATTCCCGCAATTCCACCGGGGAGCCGATAGGAATGGTCCGTGCGGCATCTAAGGTAAGCTGCATGTACCTGAGAACCCCACCAAGAATAAGGGCTACGATAAAAGTGAGGCTAAAAAAGAGCACCAACCGTGCTATGTTTTTCATTACCTCTAGCCTAGCATGAGAAATCCCGGTTTGCAACATGGGGGAAAAGCCTTCCGGGCACTTATCCTATACACAGTTTATGCACAGAGGAACACTTGGTGATTTTGCATGGGTTTTTAGGCGGGTGGGGAAAATTTAGATAACTCTAAACGGAAAAAACATTAAATATAGTAAATAAAATATATAATTCCTTGTATTGTATAGAATTATAAATCAAACTATAAATCCCGGATACATAGGAAAACCGGCGGTGTATAAAAACTGATACACCATCTTTATAATTCCCAGGGTATCAACAATTTATCCACAGGTATTTAACACAATACGGATTAGTATTATTCGAGAACTTCTCGGAGATTTATTCGGTTTTTTCCGGTAAAGCTTTCATTTTTTCTTTTAGCTCCAGGAGCATCAGATCCGCAGTATCATCCGACTTTTCCAGTTCGGCAAACTTCTTTTCCAGGTCGTTATTGGCGGAAAGATCCTCCAGCTCCTTAGCTGCATCCGCCTGGGCTTCCAGTTGGTCCACCTTCTGGGCTATACGGTCAAAGGCGTCAAAGGCGGTTCGATTACCGGTTACGCTGGACATGGTGCTCTGGATCTTCTGCTGGGCTTCCGCGCGCTTGGCCCGGGCTATAAGTAAGTTCTTTTTCCGCTGGGCCTCGTCAATTTTGCTCTGCAGTTCCTTCAGGGATATTTTAAGCTTATCCACCGCCGCTTTCTGGGCTTCCCACTGTTTACGGTACTCCGCCGAAGCGTTTTCGTATTCCTGCTTACGGAGCAGGGCTTCCCGGGCCAGGTCGTCCTTGCCCGCCCGAACCGCCAACATGGCCTTCTTTTCCCATTCCTGGGCCAGGCCTTCCTGGTTTGCGGTTTCTCGCTCAAGCTTTTTTTCGTCCGCAATGGCCATGGCCACCGCTTTCTTTGATTCAATGAGCTGGGTATTCATATCGATCAGAAGCTGGTTGAGCATTTTTTCCGGGTTTTCGGCCTTATTTATTAGATCATTCACATTTGAAGAAACAAGGGTTTTTAATCTTGAAAAAATTCCCATAGTATCTGACCTCCCGCCAAATTATCGGTATTGAGCAAGCAACGGATAATGCTGAATCAGGGCAAGACTAAAGGCGTCAAGGGAAGCCCGGAATTCAGTATAATCCATGGTATCGTATTCCAATGTATCAATTAAAACTATTTTGTTCTCCTCCAGGGCATAGGCGCCATGCACTAAATCGCTGGCGTTGAGCTCCAGGAGCTTGGTGAACAGTTCGAGACGGTTTTCCTTGGGGGCGTCCATTACCACCACCCTAAAAACTACCAGGGGTTCGTTCAGGGCTACCGCCACCCCTTCCATACCGTGTTCCTCATCATCAATAAGCCAGACATTTTTGCCAATTTCCTGATAGGTAAACATGAGGTCGATAAGGTACTGTTCGATCTTATTCTCTCCGCGGGAAACTTCGTTATAAGTTGCCATGGGATCTCCGATGGGTAAAATATGAATCAGGTCTAACCGAGGAATACCTGTCCCGAATTATCAATAGCCAGGATGGTTTTACATTCGGAACATCGGAAACGGCCAGGTTTCAACGCCTTAAGTTTTTTGGAACAAATGGGGCAGGAGAAAACCTTTGGGAAGAGTGAAAGCTGCTCTCCGGGTACGCCGCTGCGGAAGAAATTAACCGAATCATCAAGGTTATCCTTAATATTGAAAAACTGGGAGAACCCCAACAATTGGAATACTTCGTACACCTTGGGCTGGATTTCCAGCAGAACCAGATCACCGCCCCTGGGCTTTACGGACTTGAGGAAGGCGGTAAAAGACCCGATACCGGTGGAGGAAACATAGTTAAGCCCCCCGCACTGGAACACCAGACGGATAAATCCCGCATCAATGGCCTTGGCCACCCGCTTTTGGAAATAATTTGAATTATACGTATCGATATAGCCGGAGAGGTACAGAACAAGGCACCCTTCAACCTCAGATATTTTTTGTAGTTTTATCTTGAGGCTTTCGTCCTTTTCGTCATCGAACCCGGATACGATCTCGTTGTTAGTCATGACGCTCCCTTCGCCCAAAATCAACTCCCTATAACTTCGTTGACATAACCCACCGGATATTCCGGCATCGGCCCTTAACACTCTAATATATCATATTAGCTCGTTATGGCTTTGTCAAACCTCGTTATTCATTTAAGATTTCCTATCAATATATAGCATATTACAATACCGGTTCATCGTCAACCGCTAAAATTGGGGCAATTTCTACGCTTCCCTATCTCCGAAAAAAACGGATAAAATAACCCATGAATCTCTCGGATCTGGTGATAATTCTCTGCCGCCCCTCAGAACCGGGAAATGTGGGGGCAGTTTGCCGGGCTATGAAGAACATGGGCCTTACCCGGCTGCGTCTTGTAGCCCCGGCGCCTGGCGCTAAAACATCCTGGGATGACACTGTGCTGCTGGCCCGGGCGGTTCATGCGGAGCAGGTCTGGGAGGATGCGGAAACCTTCGACACCCTGGCCGCCGCCGTGGAGGACCTTTCCCTGGTAATCGGAACCACCCGGCGCCGTGGTCACCATCGGAAAGCGGTAACCCAGACCCCGGAGGAATGCGCCGCCTTCCTGAAATGCCACCCCGGCCCGGCAGCCCTGGTTTTTGGCAACGAGCGTACCGGCCTTGAGGATGCGGAACTCAACCTTTGCAATCTGGCCTCCCACATCCCTGTGGACGATGCCTTCCCTTCGCTGAACCTTTCCCATGCGGTCCAGATTTATGCCTACCAGCTCTTCCGTACCCTGGACCCCCGCCCTTCCCCGGTGGCAGGAACCTGGGTACCCTTAGACCGGATCAGCCAGGATGCCTTGGTCAAGTCGATAAGCGATTCCCTAGCCGGCCTGGGCTTTTACAAACAGCGGGGCCGGGAAGAACAGGAGCGGTTCCTCCGGGACGTTTTTGCCCGGGCGGGACTGACCGCCGATGAGGGGCGGTATCTGGGGAATATCTTTGCAAAAGCGGCGAGACTTAGTTCTTCTTAAACACCCGGTAAATCAAAAGCAGTATTTTATAGTAAAAATAAGGGAACAGGCGGAGAAAACGGAGGGGGTGCTGGAAACAGTAACCGAACCATTCAAGGCCCCGGTCAAAAACCGCGCGGGAGGGGCGCTTTTTACGTTCCGCAAAGACATCGAAGATATCGCTGCACCAGAGCCGCAGGCCGGAGTTGAGAAGGTTGGTGTTTCGGGCAATCCACCGTTCTCCGCCGTGGACCCCCTTGCCGATGAGCAGCAGCGAGGGGGAGGCTTTTCGTATGGCTTCCAGTATGGTGTTTTCGTCCTGGCGCTTGAAGTTGCCCACAAAGCGGCCGACTATCCGGAGTTTCGGGAAGGTTTGGCGTATGTTTTTTTCGGTTTTTTTGAGGATCCGTGGTTTTGCCCCTAAAAGGTAGACCGATAGTTCCCGGTTTTCCAGGATAGTCAGAAGGCTGATGATAAAATCAAAGGGCATATACCGTACCGGAGATTTACCGGTTAAGAACCGGGAACCGCCGATTAAACTTTTCGAAATGGGGAGGATCAGGGCGGCTTTTTGTACAAAGTCCCGGTATTCGTTAGCCCCCCGTGCCCGCAGCAGATCCCAGAGGGACAGGAGGACGATGTGTTTGCCCTTAATACGCCCATCCTTCTCCGGGGCGAGCAGCTCATAAACCTTTTCGGTTAATGCTTCCTGGGGCACTATATCTAGGGGAACCTTTAGGACGTTAATCCGCTCTATCGGTGCGGTGTTGTCAGAGTCCACGTTGTACTCTCCAAAAGAATGATCCGAACCGCCGCTGCCGCATAGAGAGCGGCGGTCTCGGTCCTCAAAACGGTATTTCCTATAACCAAGGCTTTGAATCCCGCCGTCAAAAACCGGGAAACCTCTTCCGGGGAAAATCCTCCTTCAGGGCCTATTGCGAGGACAACCAGATCAGGATTAATACTAAGATAACCATGGAATCCGCTCTGTGCAAGGGGTACGGCGGGACCTATAGGGTCCTGATGGAGGATGATCCCCAGCGGGCGTAGGGCCCGTTTTTTTACGGTTTCCCAGTAATCCAACAAAGCCTCCATCGTACAGGGGGGAGCAATTTCCGTAGCGGTGGAGGAACCGCTCTGCTGCCGGGCTTCCTTAATAATCCGGCGCCACCGTTCCACCCGTCCTGCCCCCTCGGCCTGGGGTATGGAATAATCGGAGCTAAAGGGACGGATTTCGGCAATGCCGCCCTCGACAGCCTGGCGGACTATGAGATCCAGCTTGGCGCCCTTGGGCAGAGCCTGGAACAAAATTATGGGGGGCAGGGATGTTTCGCCGATCGGCGTCCGGTTGATCTGCTCTCCGGGGTGACATTCCCCGGTAAGGCAGTTATCAGACACAGACTGCACCAGGACCCGGACTTCGCTGCTAAGGCTTTCGGCGCCGACTGGGAGAAGGGCATTAAAAACCGCCCCCTCCTTTAAGCGGCGGACCCGGACCAGATAATGAAAATCCTTGCCGGTTAGCCGCACTATCCCCTGGGAATCCGGAAGGGAGGGTAGGATGAACAGTTTCACTCTTATGAGGCCAGGGCGGTATCATCCTCCAGAGCCGCCTCGTTCTGCAATTCCCGCAGGGTCTTGGTGGTCTGCATCAGCTGACCGTAATTTCCGTTCCGCAGAATGTTTACCGCCTCTTGGAGCTGTACGTCATATTCCAGATCGTAAACCGGGGCAATGGCGGTACGGTTCTGCTCATTCCGGATAAGCCGGCGGAGCAGGGAAAGATCGATTTTGTATTCGCCGCTCAATTCCCGGGCAAAGGCGTTTACCGCTTCGGAGCCGGCATTGGGATTTGCATCCACAAAGGCGGGGATCCGGTTATCGTTAATAAGGCTGTTCAGTTTTTCCGCTTCATCATCGGAAAATTCCGGGAATAGTACCTCCCTATCCGGGGGTATGCCGATTTTATCGATGTTTACATCGCTGGGGGTATAGTACCGGGCGGTGGTTATCCGGAACCCCGCTTTGTCCAGGGGATACACCTGCTGCACCGAGCCCTTTCCGTAGGACTTTTCGCCCACCAGAAAGGCCCGGCCCCGGTCCTTCAGCGCCCCCGCCACAATTTCCGACGCCGAGGCAGAACCGCGGTTGATAAGGACGATAACGGGAATATTTGACGGGACCACCGTACCCCGGCGGGCGGTAAACACCTGGTTCTCCGAAGAAATCCGGGATTTAGTGGATACCACCACTCCGCCTTCCAGAAAGAGATCGCTGATGCCCACCGCAGAAGTGAGGAGCCCTCCGTAATTATTTCGCAGATCCAGGATAAAACTGGTATAGTTCTTACTCTTTAAATCGTCCAGGGCTTCCCTGGTTCTATCCACACTCATCGGGGTAAAGGTGAGAAGTTTGAGATATCCAATGTTTCCTATCATGTCATGCTTAACCGTGGGGACCTCAATAATAGCTCTGGTGAGGGTAACGGGAAATTCAAGCTTTTCTCCCCGGCGAATCAGGAGCTTTACATCCAGCCCGGGGGTTCCCCGGAGGCGGTTTAAGACTTCGTCCATGGACAGGGCATCCGTGGATTCATCGTTTATTTCGACGATAAGGTCGCCGGGGTTAATCCCTGCCCGCCATCCGGGAGTATCCTCCATGGGGGAGGCCACCTCCACATAGGGGGGTCTGCCATCGGGTCTGGCCGCAGTTGGTTTGGTTATATACAAGCCCACCCCGCCGAAATTTCCCTGGGTAGTATCGTTTAGATCGGACATTTCCGATTCCGGCAAAAAGGCTGTGTAGGGATCTCCCAGGGCTTTAAACATACCGGACATAGCCCCCTCATACAGGATCTTTGGATCGACATCCTCTACATACCGTTTTTGAATAAAGTCAAAAACATTCTGAATAATAGAAGTATACTTTTTGGAATCCTGTTCATTGCCCTGGGCGTACATACGGGGTACGGAGGCAAATATAAATATCACACTGAGGATCAGGATAGCAGCAAGCCATACCATCGGCACAGTCTTGGGTGCCGCCGGCACAGTCTTGGGTGCCGGCGGGTAGGGCAGCTTTTTCTTAATATCATCCATAACAATACATCCTTTTTGTATTTCCTTCAGTATTTATCGGCGTTTTTGCCGTTGAATATGCTGAATACTTAATTGTAGGAAACCTGGGAGCTTTGTCAATTACCAGAGTCCCAGCAGTTTCATCCGTTTCGCGGTTTTTCGCATATCATATTCAAGTCGTTTGAACTGCCACAGCCCGGATTCGGTGTCGAAGAAGGCGTACCGGGCTGCGGCGTGGTGATATTTTAGAAAATGATGGGCATCCGCCTGGTCCCGGGGGAAACCGATGCTTCCCGGGTTGAGCAGTACCCGCAGGTTTTCCCGGCCCGTTTCGATGGTAGAATCCGGTTTCCCATACCCTATTTGATAGGATACGGTCCCCTGGGGTTCCCGGGATGCAAGAAAAAACGAAGGGAGATGGGTGTGCCCAAAAAAACAGCGGGTAAAATCGCCCTGGGCAAAGGCGGCTTCGGCATCGGTCTGGGAAAAAACATAGCCCCAGATGGGATTTTCCGGACTGCCGTGGGACAGAAGCAGATCCTCGTAGGTGGTTTTAAGGGGAAGTTTGGAAAGATAGGCGCTATCCTCCGGTGAAAGCTGGGGCCGGGTCCATTCCAGGGCGATCCGGGCATGATCCGCAAAGTAGGAAAGGTCCGTAACACCCCCAGCGGCGAGATCGTGGTTTCCCCCTAAAACAACGGTACAGTGTTCGGCGGCCCGGGCGATACACTCCCTTGGATCCGGTCCGTAACCTACCAAGTCCCCCAGGCAAAGAACCGCATCCCGGTCCGCCCGGGTCTTATGCAGAACCGCATCAAAGGCAGCCAAATTGGCATGTATATCCGAAACAACCAATATTCGCATTTTATAATTATTTTAGTATAATATAGTTGTAAACGTAAGTAGGAAGGACATGGAAGAAAAAAAATCAGGACATCTGGCCGATATGTTTTCGGATAGGTTTTCCGATGTTTGGAAACTCCTATCTGAGACCACCGTTTTTTTGAGCAGAACCAAAGAATTTGACTCCTATGAAAGTCAGCTCCGTGCCTGGCGTTCCGAGCTGCAATCCTCCGGCAAGAATCCCGATGTAGCCCAAAGGATCCGTTCCGATCTGACGGGGCTCCGGAAAAGCCTCCGTCTCCAGGGCTATGATCTGAGCATGGGAAAGCAGAGCCTCGTTATTGACGGATTCCGAAACGATGCCTGTCTTGGCGAAGGGTTCCGGCGGGTGGTCATATTTATCACGGACAACAATATTTTTTCCCTTGCGGGGGATGATAACCATATTGCCCTGGCGGAATATCTTGAAGCGCAGGTACAGGCTCAGATTAACGCCCACAAGCAGCCGATTCGAATTCTGGACAGGCATTATCTATGGTATCGCCGTCAGGGGCAGGACCTTATTCTTTCAGGGTCGGATACGGAAACTAAGGAAGACTTTGAGCGGTTTGCTGCAATGTGTGATGCCAATAGTCTGCTGTTTTTGAGCGGACTTAAGGGTCTGCGGTAAGGGGTATATCATCGTAGCGGCCGGAGTTGTTCCAGTAGGTCAGTCCGTTTGAACCGGCGTCCCGGACCCCCTCAACCTGGCGGCGGACATAGTCGGTGTTGTAATACTGCCTATCGTAGGAAACGTTAAGAAAAAAAGCCTGCACATAGGGCCGGACGATGATCTGTCCCCGGCCTATACGTTCGGTGCGCTGGGTACCCTGGAAGTAGATCCGGTAGGGCCGGAGTTCCGCCGGAGCCTGGGCTAAAAAGTCCTGTTCAAAGTGGCTGGGGTAGTACATGGGGCAGATAACGTCCACGTACGGCGCCAGGAGCTCCACCTCCTGGCCGGTACGGGCGCCGGTACGGTACCAGCCGTTGGCGCCGTAGATGTCGATGGATATGGGGGCGTCCACCCGGGAATGGATGTGCCGCATAAACGAGAGGATGGCGCTTTCCATGTCCATGCCGCTTTCCCGCCAGCGATACTGTGCGTCGGCGAGGTTTGCCCCATCGGTGGGGAACCGGATATAGTCAAACTGGATTTCGTCAAAGCCCCGCTGGTGGAGTTCTGCGGAAATGGCGGCGGTGTATTCCCACACTTCTTCTGAGTAGGGATCCACCCAGCGTTCATCGTAGTAGGTTCGCTTAATTTCGTAAGCCGGATCGTCTGCGCTCAGTATTTCTGCTTCATAGGCGGAATCCTTGTCCACGCCGGTTCCCTTGGCTTGTCTCGAATCGTAATAGCCTACCCAGGGCTTCCCCCTGCGGCTGTCCCACACGGCGTACTTGCCCCCTTCCTTCCGGGCCAGTTCCGGGTCCTTAAACACCACAATGCGGGCAACGGTATATATACCCCGGTTCTTCATGTTTTTTAAAAGTGCGTCGATATCCACCGGCCGGAAGACCCTGCCTTTTTCAGGAATGGCGGGATTGTTCGGACTGAACCTGAGACGGCCGTAGTCGTCCTTCATATCGATTACCACCATATTAAGACCGCTTTCTTCTATCACCTTGAGATAGGGGGCGAGGCTTCTACTTTCCATGGAATGATTCACCGGAAGGTACAATCCCTGCCTGCCCCTGGCGGTGTTCCGCGGGGGTGAACTGATCAGGGTATTTTCGGGAACCCGTATTGGATCCTCCGGGGCGTTTACCGCATCCAGCAGCCAAAGCTCCGACAGGGTAACCGGTTCAGTATCGGTGAAGGCATCGCTGCCCCAGGAGATAAAGCATGAAGGTTTGATCCCCCAGGCTGCGGGGATGGACCGTATAAAGGCACGGAGATCCTGCCTGGTTCGGCCCGCTGCGGGAAGCGTTGCTGCGGGTGATGCCAGGGGGTAGTTCAGTTCCACTATGGCCCCTTCCCGGACAAAGCGTATCCCCGCGCCGGTGATGTCCAGGGAATCTACGGTGCCGAAATCGGCGGCGTCCGACCAGACAGGGGTAAACCGTTTCTGTCCCCAATCAAGCTGGTAGATCCTGCGGCGAAAGGTCTGGGAAGCGTAGATTTTCTGCGTTCCCCCCACGGTTGCCACCGCAATGTCCGATACCTCGTCGGGGTTTGCGGTGGTTTCCAGCCGCTCAATCCCCTGGTTAAGCTCCACCCATTGATTATTGCGGCTGTCCGGAAGGAGGTAATGTACCCCATAGGTACTGTGGGAGAGAAAAACCGTAAGCGCCGGTACTGATGCTGTTGGCAGTGTTGCTATGGCCACCGCCTTTATCCCATTGGTTCTGTAGGGCGGCGACCCCAGGCTTTCCCAGTTCCGGCCGGCGTCCCGGGAAAGGAACACCGTGTCCTTGGTGGCGCACACCATAATATCCGGGTTTTCCGGAAGGGCCCGGAGATCCTTTATTTCCTGGACCTGGTAGGTAAAGGTTTTTATCCCCCGGCTATAGTTTTTTATCGTTTTTACCGGCAGCCCCCTGTTCCGGGGCTCCCATCGGAGCAGATCCGTCGAAACCAGTATCCCCTGATCCCCCAGGATGGCCCAGTATCCGGCAGTGTTGAGTATTTTTCGTACGGCGCCTCCGGACCAAAGGGGCCGTACCATACCCAGCCGATCCACCCCGTAAAGCCCCTTGTCGGTTCCCATGATCGTAGGCCAGGTAGTCTGGACAGACATCCCGGTTTGGGCGCCGGCGCCGGTGGGCAGGAGCAGAGCCAAACAGGAAAATAGTATAAAAGCCCTTAGGAACCGGCCTTTACAGGTACCTTTTTGGTTCACCGTTATCTACCAGTGCATAGAGTTCAATATAAATCTTGGCGGTACTGGTGGCGATTTTTGCCAACAATACTTCCTCAATCTGGAAGAGGCCCACCTCGCTGGACATCTGTATTTCAATGCGTATCGGCTTTTCCTTGCCCGGGAAAATCCGGACATCCTCAATGGAATTGGCCGATAACTGGTGAATATCCCCGGGCCGGGGACCGCCGGCCACAATCAGGGGAATTCGGGCCCGGCCCTTGGTCATGTCACAGCCGTCCGCAATCTGAACAACCCCCGCCTCCAGGGAATGGATGGTCCTGCTCCCCATGTGGCCGGATATACCCTCCAGAGCCAGGGACCGGACCGTTACCATTTTTTGCAGACTCCCCGTATAGACCTTCCTGAGGAGCCGGTCCAGAATGGGGTAGGCCAGATAAATGCTGTGCAGCTCATGATCCTGGCGGCCAATGGTCATGCCCAGGTCGTGGAGTATGCCCGCAAGGAACACCGCGGTAAGGCTATCGTCAAAATTACCGCAGTCCTCCTTCTCTAAATTGGTCTTGATCCCCGCATCCCGGAGGAGCCCCATCATAATCAGGGCGTTCAGCGCCACGGTACGCATATGAACCGGGCCATGGTCGTTGAAATTCAGCCGCATAATGGAAACCGTATTGGCATATTCCTGCATAGCCTGAACCTCATCGTCCTCAAGGACGAGCTTAACCGCCTCCACCGTCTTCCCGCCGAGGCCGAAACTCTTAACGGTTTCGAGGATTTTGGCATCAAGGGCTAGTTCTTTCTGTGATCTCATACCTATAAAATACGATTATATGAGGTTTAGGTCCAGTAGGAAGGCCAATGTTATTGATAAATTGTTGAAGTCCCCGTAGAAGTGCTTTGTGAAGTTGTATTTGTTTGGAAAAATTGATTGGACAGATTAAAGAGCGATAATGATATGATTGGTTTAATGAGCTTGCATTTCATTAAACCAATTTCTGAATTCGTTCTAGTGACCAGTACCGATTTTCCCGTAAAACCTGCTCTGTTCCATTTTTAGCAAAAATTACGTCCGGCTCACCGGTATTATCAATGATATAGCATTCATCGCAAAGATTAAGCAGTTTTGGTATATTTGCTAGGGATTTATAATAACGGCTGCGGATTTTCCCCACCGGTACATCATGACCACCGCTCTTAATCCTGCTTTTAACCCGGAAAATGTTGAGAGCTGGATCGGCGGTAAGAACATAGATACTTTCAATAAAATATCCCACCTTCTTAGCTCGTTCCAACAACTCAAGATTCCGCTCGGTTGAAAGGACGGTCTCAAATGTAAAATCCTTTGTTTCTTTTAAACATAATTCTCGGAGTTTTTCCGCTTCTTCTGCAGCTTTAAGATCGCTGCAAGCCCGATGTTTCTTGATTTCATCGGCATTTATATATAAACCGATAGTTTCCCTGTTTTGGGTTATTGTGCTTTTTCCGGATCCATTCGGCCCGGCAAAACAGAGTATCTTTGGTTTATTTACTAATACGGTACTGTTTTCTGCCATCGGGGTATTCCAGATAGGGTTGTTTTTTCACCGAATCGTATAGGGCAATGGGAACCCCCTTCCCCTTCATTTCACTAACCGTTTCCTGTACCGCCCTTTTGGCGTTCTGTTCAAGGACATCCGCTTTTTTGCTAATTTCAGAAGGTTTTTCCAAAGTAAGGGGGAAGGGGATTCTCTTCTGGGCAGCCACTTGGGTTAGATAAATAGTAATCCCGGCACTCATATTCAGCCCGAGGTTGCGGAAAACCTCATCGGCCTGTTTTTTAATTTTTTCATCAATCCGTATACTTAATCTTGGTTCAGCCATATTTTAAATGTAACCCATTGGCTACCCATTGTCAATACATTGGATCTTTGCTTGTTTTTAAGGGTCTGACGGTTATAATCCCAATGAAATCCTTGAATACGAGGAGGGACTAGCCGCCATGGGCAGTCCTCCTCCTGCGGATCGCTAAACCGGGACAAAACACCGCCCTGGTTTTTCGGCCAGGGCGGTAAGTTCGTACTGCTAAGTTACACCCCTTGTCTGTTCCGCCTAATCAGATCCAGGGTGGTCTGCACCGTTGCGCTCTGGTATCCCTTCAGCGGCAGGATCCGCTCGTGGATGGCGTCGATGATCCAGTTGATCTGGGGGAAGTAGAGTTCCTCCATTTCCGCCGCCGGTGTAATCCAGTTGCGGCTTCCCACCACCGCCACCGGCGCGTCCAGGTAATCAAAGGCCATGGTCTGGATGTTCGAAGCCACCGTGTGGAGGTAGGAACCCCGTTCCGCAGCATCACTGGTCAGCAGCAGTTTTCCTGTTTTTTTGACGGACTCGATGATCTTTTCGTAGTTCAGGGGATTGATAAAGCGGAGATCGATGATTTCCGCTTCCAGACCAAAATCCGCCTGAAGTTTTTTTGCCACATCCATGGCCTTGTACAGGGTCGCCCCCAAGGTAACGATGGTAAGATCCTTCCCCTGCCTTCGTATGGCTGGCTCTCCTTCGGGTACTTCGTAATAGCCTTCCGGGACGCCGCTCTTTTCAAACTGTTCGCTCACATCGTAGAGGAGCTGGCTTTCAAAGAAGATCACCGGGTCGGTTCCCCGGAGCGCTAAGTTGAGCATGCCCTTGGCATCGTAGGGAGTGGCGGGGAAGTAAGCCTTGAGCCCCGGGATATGAGCCACCAGACCTGCCCAGTCCTGGCTGTGCTGGGCGCCGTACTTGTTGCCCACCGAAACCCGGATTACCAGGGGCATTTTGAGAAGCCCCGCGGACATGGACTGCCACTTGGATGCCTGGTTGAAGATTTCATCCCCGGCCCGGCCGAGGAAGTCGCAGTACATCAGTTCTACTACCGCTCGGCCGCCGGAAAGGGCGTAGCCAACCCCGGATCCTACGATGGCGCCTTCGGAAATAGGGCTGTTGAAGAACCGGTTGTAGGGCAGTAATTCTGTGAGCCCCCGGTATACCGCAAAAGCGCCTCCCCAGTCCCGGTTATCTTCACCCCAGGCCGCCATGGTGGGGTCCGTGGCAAAGCGGTGGGCCATGGCCTCGAAAAGACCGTCCCGGTACTGGTAAACCTTGTTCTTGGAAACCGGTTTGCCCTCCGCATCAAAGCCGTACCGGGATTTACCCGCCAGGGCCTTGACCCGGGCATTATCCGCCAGGGGCTGAGAAAGGTCACTCTTTCGGTCATCCAGTTTTTCAACCTTGCCGTTGGAGAACATTACCGATTCGATAAAGGCCCCGCCTAAGCGGGGGGAGACATCATTATTGGTGGCAAGCTTGACCGCATCCAGGAGCTTGGCGCTCACATGGGTACGGAGATTTTCCAGTTCAGCCTTGTCGGCGATTTTATTTTCAATAAGGTAGGCGCCGTAGGATTCGATGGAATCCGCTTCCTGCCAGAGTTTCACCTCCTCGGGGGTGCGGTAACTGGAGGCGTCCGAGGGGGAGTGGCCGGAGACACGGTAGGTCATGGTGTCCAGGAGTACCGGACCCTTGCCCGCCAGGAGTATCGCTTTTTTCCGGGTAATGGCATCCGCCACCGCCAATGGATTGTAGCCGTCCACCCGTTCGGAGTGCATGTTCTCGGGGTTCACCCCAGCGCCGACCCGGGCCATGATCCCGTAGCCCATGGTTTCCCCAACGGTCTGGCCGCCCATACCGTAGAAGTTGTCAAAGAAATTGAACAGTATCGGCGGCGCGCCGCCGGCATCCTTTGGCCAGAGGGTATTGTACTGATCCATGGCTGCCATCATCATTGCTTCCCAGACCGGGCCGCAGCCCATGGAGGCGTCACCAATGTTGGCGATAACGATACCAGGCTTTTTGTTGATCCGCTTGTACAGCGCCGACCCGGTGGCGATATCCGCCGAACCGCCGACAATAGCGTTGTTGGGCATGGAACCGAAGGGGGTAAAGAAGGCGTGCATGGACCCCCCGAGCCCGCGGTTGAACCCGGCTTTGCGGGCAAAAATTTCCGCTAAGGTACCGTAGAGGACAAAGTTTTCCGCCAGGTCCTTTACATTCTTGTAACTGGCCTTTTCCGCCGCAGCCAGGGTCTCCCCGCCCAGGAAACCCTTCATGATTTCCTCAAGCTTTTTCTCATCCAATTGCCAAATCGCGGAATAACACTTGGCCAGAATTTCTCCGTGGCTCCGGTGGCTGCCGAAGATGTAGTCGTCGGTAGTAAGATTAACGCACTGCCCCACGGAAGAAGCTTCCTGTCCCAGGGAAAGGTGAGCCGGCCCCTTGTGGTTATACTCAATGCCGTTCCAGGTTCCCTGGGTCTTAAAGGTGTTGAGCATGGTTTCAAATTCCCGGATGGTCACCATATCGTACCAAATCCGCTTAAGCTTATCCTTTCCGTAAAGATCGATTTCTTTCTTGATATCGCCCTTATACTGATTAACCGGAATATCCTTGAGTTTGAGAATATCCGGTTTCCGTACTGCTTTTGGATCCACCACTTGTGATTTAGGCATTTTCTGTTCTCCTTAGTTTAATTGTTTTTATAGCTCCCACACCGCATCACGGATCAGTTCGCTGACCGTGGGGTGAGGGAAGATGATCTGCTTCACGTCTTCGATCCGCAGTTCCTGTTCTATTAAAGCAGCGCCGCCCCAGATAAATTCCGAAGCATAGGCGCCAACGGCATGGATCCCCAGGATACAACCGGAAGCGGCATCGGCGATTACCTTTACTGCTCCCTGCCCGGTGAACGTGTTTTCCGCAGCAAAACGGCCGGAAACCCGCATGGGCAATGACGCCTTGCGGATGGCGATTCCCTTGGCTGCCGCTTCCTGCTCGGTCATCCCTACCCCGGCGGCTTCGGTAACCCCATAAACCGCCCAGGGTACGGCGTTGTAGCGCATTCGGTTGGAAGTCCCGGGGGCGCTGCTGTCCAGGTTCGTCAGTATATCCGCCACCGCTACCTCCGCCATGCGATAGGCCGAATGGGCCAGGAGGCTCTTCCCGGTTACGTCCCCGGCGGCCCAGACACCCGGTACGTTGGTCCGCATCCGGTCGTCCACGTTGACCCCCTTGGGTGTCAGGTCCAGCCCCGCAGCTTCGGCGCCCCAGGTATTGAGCACCGGCCGACGGCCTACTGCTACGAGCACTAAATCTGCTTCCACGGATTCAGGCGCCTTGCCCTTGGGCGTAAAGTGAACCGTGGCGCCATCGATCTTTTCAACCTTGCAGCCCAGTTTAAAATTAACGCCCTTCATAGCCCGGCGGAGCAGGGGCGCCTGTTCCTTGTCCATAAAGGGGATGATCTCATCCATCATTTCTATGACCGTAACTTCCGATCCAAAACTGGAAAAGAGGCCGGCGAATTCTACCCCGATAACCCCACCCCCAATGACGGCGAGCCGTTTGGGCACGGTAGTTACGCCGAGGAGCCCGGTGGAATCCACCACCCGGGAATTGTCCTTTGAACCCGGTATGGGAGGGATAGCAGGAACGGAGCCTGCGGAAACCAGGATAGTCCGCCCCTCATGCTCTTCGGTTCCGCCGCCGCTCAGGGTTACTTTTACTTTTCCCGGCGCGCCTCCCCTGGGCGGGGTAAGAATTTCCCCCCGTCCGTTGGCCACATCCACGCCGAAACGTTTCATCTGCCCCGCAATCCCTTCCCGCATTTTTACTGAAACATCTTCTTTCCATTTTTGGATGATCCCCCAGTCAAAGGAAACATCCGCAGCGGTAACGCCGAATTTTCCCGCCTCCTTTGCGTGGACGTAGAGCTTAGCCGAGTTGAGCAGAGTCTTGGTGGGGATGCACCCCACATTCAGGCAGGTCCCTCCAAGGTGTTGTTCTTCTATCAATAGGACCTTTTTTTTAAGGTGTCCCAGCCGTTCTGCCGCGAGGTATCCCCCGGGGCCGGCGCCGATAATTATGGTATCGTACATTGTTAACTCCCCTTATATCGCCAGGGTGAGGTCGATGTTCGCCACCGCCTCTCCCAGTGCTTTTAGAAATTTCGCCGCCGGAGCGCCGTCCACCACCTGATGGTTGATGGTCAGGCTGAATCCGATATGGGGCAGGAACTGAACCCCGCAGCTGCCTTCTTCATCAGCCTCCACGGGCTTAAGTTCGATATTGCAGACCCCCAGGATGCCCACCTCAGGTGCGTTGAGTACCGGTGTAAAGTTGGAAACCCCCAGGCTGCCCAGGTTGGTTACCGTAAAGGTGGATCCCGAAAGTTCATCGGGCTTGACCCCGCTGCCCTGGCAGGCCGCGGCTAGCCGTTTCGCCTCGCCGGAAATCTGCTGCAAGGACAGGAGATTGGCGTTCCGGATTACCGGCACCATGAGTCCCCGGGGTGTATCCACCGCCACCCCCAGATGTACCCGTTCAAAGGTTTTCAGGGTGTCCCCGATTTTGAGGGCGTTCATGAAGGGATACCGCGGCAGGGTTCGTGACACCGCGTAGAGGATCAGGTCGTTAACGGTGATCTTGGAAAGCCCTAAGCTTTCCCCGGAGCCCTTCATCCGGGCCCGCAGTTCCTGGAGCCGAACCGCCGGGGCGCTTCCGCTTAAGGTGAACTGGGCGCTTTCCGCCAGGGACTGGTGCATACGATCCGCGATAAGCTTACGTATTCCCTTGATGGGCGTCTCGGTGATGGCCCCTTCGCCTGCGTTGACAGCCGCGGCTGCAGAAACCGGCGCCGCAGCAATGCTGCCCGCTCCGCCTGCCGTACCGGGCGCTGTAAGGTCCGCCGCAGTAACTCTGCCGCCAAGCCCTGACCCTGACGCCGGTACTGTTCCGCCCCCTGCCGCTAACGCAGCCTTGGCCGCAGCGCTAAGGGCAGGTCTGGTTTGCAGGGCCGCCTGTATATCCCGTTCAATAATCCGCCCGTCCGGGCCTGTTCCGGCAATGCCGGCCGTAGGAAGGCCTTCCTTATCCGCCAAGTGTCGCGCCCGGGGGGAAATAGCTCCCTCAGATATAGCGCCCCCTCCCTGGCCCGCCACATTTGGTGTGGCCGCCGAAACGGGAACAACCGCCGCAGCAGCGGGAACCGTGGTATCGGCGGGAGCGGCAGTGGAGGCCGCTGCATTTGCGCCGCCTACTGCGGCAGCCCAATCTTCCCCGGGCTTACCGATCACCGCAATGGGTTCCAGCACGGGAACATCGTCTCCGTCTGCCCGGACTAGTTTGAGCACCGTTCCGGTTTCCCCTGCGGGGACCTCGAAGGTGGCCTTATCGGTTTCCACCACGCAGGCCACGGAATCGGCATCCACCGAATCTCCTTCCTTTACCTTCCATTCCACAAGGATACAGGATTCCACCGTATTGCCCTGACGGGGCATAATCAACACATGCGCCATACACGCTCCTTATATAGTTTAATTTCTCACCGGTAATTCTAAGTTTTTTATTCCCGAGGGCTCGCGCCGAACCGCAATCCCTGCTTCGGCCAAATCCCGTGTCGCCCCATCACCAAGCCCGTCATCGGTGATGATGAGGTCCAAGTCCGACAGGGGCAGTACGGTTGAGAAGCCGAGTTTCCCGTATTTACTGGAATCCGCCACCAGCACCGTGGTTTCCGCATGGGCCTTCATGGCCTTAACGATCTCCGCCCCCTCCATCAGGTGGGTGGTGATCCCCCGTTCCAGGGTGAAGCCGTCGGTTCCCACAAAGGCAAGCCGTACGTTCAGCCGGGCAATAGTTTGGAGGGCAATGGGCCCCACCAGGGATTCCGTGGGCCGCCGGAATTCGCCGCCGGTCATGGTAATCTGGAGATTAGGATTCATCCGGGCATAGGAAAAAACCAGGGTTGAGTTGGTCACGATATGAATGTCCCGTTTTCCCATCAGATACCGGGCAATCAGGGCGGTGGTTGTCCCCGCCTCAATCATGATCACATCCCCGTCCTGTACCAGGGCGGCTGCGGCTTTGGCTATGGCGTTTTTCTGCTCCGGCCGCTCCCGCTGCCGCTCCATGATATCCCGGTGTATTGCCGGCGCAGCCCCGCCCCGGGTCCGGTTGAGCCAGCCCTTGTCCTCCAGCTCCTTCAGGTCTCCCCGTATGGTCACCTCGGATAGGCCAAGATCCTGGGCCAGCGCGGTCACCGTCACGGCGCCGTTTTCCGAAAGCTTCCCGAGTATTGTCTTTTCCCTTTCGCTTAATTCGGATATCACTTGCCTTTCCCTTTCGGAATACTTACGAAACTATTGTGATTATATATCGATACTCAGAAAAGCGCAAGTAGGGGATAAAGAGTAACCACGTGTGGTCAGTGTGGTCCGTGGGTGAATTCAGAATTCCTGAAATATCCGCCAAATTTTTTATATATCGATTGTGGGTCAAAATTGCACTCTCAGCCGATAATCATAGGTATGCGTCTTAAGAGTATGGTGCTTACGGGGATTATTGTTCTTCTTGGAATAGCCCAGGCCTCCGGGCAGGATCTGTCCGTAAATATTGAGGATCTGCGGATCGAACAGCGGGTGGACGGCGGATTCCATCTATTTATACGAAAGAAACCCGGTATTAATTCGGTTCTGCTAACCGAATCTACCAAAGACCCTTCCCTTAATGAAGACAATTACGCCTACCGCGCCGCAGCATGGAACCCCATAAACGGTGACGAGCCCCGCATACTGAACGGCGTCCCCATACCCCGGGAAACCGGAATCTGGTCTATTGTCGATTCAAGCCCGGAGCCGGACTCCCAGTTTGGCCAGGCTTTCCGGCTCTATATCCCCTACCTTCTCTATTATGGTTATGAATCGACCCGTCATGGGGAGGTCTATGTAGTGGACGGTACCTACCTTAATATACGCGCCTTTGCCCTGCCCTACGGTGATTACCGGGATCGCTTTCGGGACAATCCCTTTGTGGTGCGGGTTACCCAGCAGCCCCTGGCCGGCCCCCCGGAGGGGAACTATATGAAGGATACGGTGGATTCCTTTGCGGAAATCGTTGACGGCAGGGGAGAACTTGTCTATTCAAAGGGTCCGGATGACTTGGTGGAGAAGATTGGAGAAATCCTGGAAGATGAAAAGGGCAAAAAGGTGGATCTGGTCATCTGTCTGGACACCACGGGAAGTATGCGGGACGATATCGATTCTATTCGGGAACTCCTCATCCCCCGGCTGGAGGAACTCATTGCCGAATTTGACGGATTCCGGATCGGTATGGTTCTTTACAAGGATTATAATGAATTATACCTCACCCAGGTCGTCCCCTTTACCGATGATTTCGGGAAATTCCGGACCGCCCTAAACGCCATCCGGGTTGGGGGCGGCCGGGATATTCCCGAAGCGGTCCACGAGGCGCTCTACGAAGGGTCGATTAAATTCCCCTGGGATGCGGAAACAAAAATGATAATCCTCATTGGCGACGCGCCCCCCCATCCACGGCAGCGGGGTAAGATCTCTAAGGACATGGTGATTAAGGCCATGGATGATAGGGGTCTAAAGCTCAACGCAATTATTCTACCCCAGTAACTCCCGGATTTTGTCCGCCACGGCGCTGCCCAGTTTGGTGTGATCCTCCCGGCTATAGTGGAGGCCATCCCGGGGGTTCAGGGTAAACTTGAGGGGGGCGCAATCGATAAAGGCGCAGCCCCGGGATGCCGCTATCTGTTTGTAAAGACAGGAGAATTCCAGGCTTTTTTCGTATGCCTGGGGGCCAAACTCGTGACCGAATATATATTTGCCTATATCGGGACTTACCGGAGCGGGGGCTATCACCAGGACCTGGGGTACCGGATAACCATAGTATTCCTGCTGAGCGGTGAGGACAAGTTTATCAAGTCCCCGGCTTATCTTCCGGGCGCTCAGGTTAAACATCTGTTTCAGTTCATTTGCCCCAAGCTGTAGTATCACCAGATCCAGAGGCGCATTTGCGTCCAGGGTCTCCTCCAAACTTGCAAGGCCGAGCCTATGGGGCTGGTAGGGGTCTTCCCACATCAAGGTACGGGCGTTCAGGGTATTTTCGATGATGTGGTATTCACTTCCAAGAAGTTTCTGCGCCAGCCCTGGCCAACGGACCTCGTAGGGCATACGTTTAGCGATACCGGTTGACAGATCGTAGGACTCGGCGTCCCAGCCCCAGGAATTTGAATCTCCAAAACAGAGTATGTGTTTCATAGCTCCTCCTAACAATATTATTTAGAAGCACAGTTCTGCGGCGCCTGTGGATCGGATCCGGAGAACCGTAACCGAATTGGCGCCAAAAACAGCTTCCATTTTCAATTTGTATGCATCCATACGGTCCAGGGGGATATAAACCTGGATGGCCCCCGCAAAACCACCCCCATGGACCCGGCAGGCGCCTAATCCCGCGGCTTCGGTTTCAATAAAGTTCCGGGTTAAAGCCAGGGCTGTGGAGACACCCTGTTCTTCAGGATGTTTGGGGGAGTAGATATTCTGCAGCAGTTCCCAGGAGGAGTCCCCGGACCGGTTGACCAGATCCAGGAAATCGATGATGGCCCGTTTTTCCAGGGCGGCAAGCATGGCATCCACCCGCCGGTTTTCGCTGAAGAAGTGTATAGCCCGCAGCAGGGATCGATCACCGGCGGCCTTCCGGATTTCCGGGGCCTTGGCCAGGACCTGCTCCAACGTAAGTTCCCGCAGGACCTCCTTGCCGAAGAATCCCGCTACGGCCTTCATTTCCGCAGGAATAGCGGCGTAATCCGGGGTCAGGTCCGCGTGGCTGCCGTGGGTATCCACCACACAGAGGGCGTACCCCGCAGAAGCGAGATCGAAGTTTATCTGTTTTACCTTTGGATGGGGAGGATCCTCAAAGTCGATGGCCACCGCCCCGCCGGAGGCGCAGGCAGTCTGGTCCATGAGACCGCAGGGTTTTCCAAAATAGGTGTTTTCCGCTATCTGCCCAATCTGGGCCAGTTCCAGGGCGGATCGTTTTCCCCCGTCATAGAGGCTGTCAAAAATGCGTCCAAAGAGAACCTCCACCGCTGCGGAGGATGAGAGCCCCGAACCGGGCAATACCGTGGATGCGGCATTGGCGCTAAAGCCCCCAACATCCACCCCCCTCCGGGTTAATTCCGCCGCGATACCCCGGACCAGGGATTCGGTACTTCCCCTTTCTTCCGGCTTGCTTGCCAGGTCTGACGTACCATCGGCCTTTGCCAGATTCACCGACACATCGGGGTAGCCTGTGGAGCGGAAGAAAACCTTTTTATCCTGCCGCCTCGCCACAATAGCCACCGAATCCAGCTGTATGGAAGCGGCCAGCACCTTTCCCCGGTTGTGATCCGTATGATTGCCCCCCAGCTCGGTACGGCCGGCGGCGGTAAAAACCCTAAGATCCTCCCCCTGGGCTTCCGGAAGTATCCCTTCGATAAGACCAGCATAACGGCGCCGTGCGGTTTCCGCCTGGCCCGGGCCATAGAGATCCTCAAAAATACCCGCAGCTTTGGCGGTTTGAATAGCTTCAAGCAGTACTTTCCCGGTCATAAAAAAACCCCCATTCCCGGTGATTATACCGGAATGGGGGTAAAAATTGTAATATGGAAATTAGTTAAAGTTCCAGGAGCGCATCCAAATCCAGTTCATCCTCATCATCGGTATCTTGAACTGCGGCCGGGCTTACATTCGCAGGGGTCTGCGGAGCCGGAGCAGGCGCCGCACTTGCGGGAGTCCGGGCTGGCTGGGGCGTACGGCCTGGTACGGTGGTTTCCCGAACCGCTGCGGGAGGCGGAGCTTCAACCGGGGCCTCGTAAGCAGCCTCGGGGGCATTTTCCCGGGATGCCACATAACGCCCCCGGAGTTCCCTGGTTCTTGGCCGATCATCGGTTTTCTCATCCAGTCTTACATATAGATAGGGAATCTCCCCTTTAAAATCCACCTTATAGGTTTCGCTGCCGTATTCGGTAAATTCACCGTATTGCCGGTCTTCTCTGAATGCCAGGTAAAAGCGGCTATCCGCCGGATTTTCCCTGAAGGTCAGGGTATGTTCATCCACATCATCAAAACAAATTTTAAGTGCCCGGGGCCCTCCGGGAATAGTGGGACCCGTATCGGGTATCAGTACTCCTCCCGTATCTTTTGGAATGATAATTTTTTCCTGGGCGTTAATTTCTTCAATTATACCTTCGCCGCCCTGGTATATTTCGATATCGATCTGCATACCCTTACCATGTTCCAGGGTAATACCGGATGAAATAAAGTATTGGAGATCCCGTGTCTCATAGGCGCTTTTGCCTATCAGTTCCAAAATACCCCGGGTAATTGGCCGCGCGGGGATTTCCGGCGGTGGCGGCGGCGCAGGGCGGGCTTCCCGGGTAACAGGCGCTTCCCTCCTTACCGGAGGCGGCGGAGCCGGAGCAGGCTCAGGAGGCGGTGGGGTTTTGCACCCAGCCAGGGCCCCGGCGAGAAAAATCCCTAACGCTAAAAATATGGCTGTACTTTTATAAGTCATTTGTTAAGATTATCGGAAAATATGATGGGCAGATTAGGTCAATTAACCAGCATTTCCAATAAAATTTGTTTTACCGCTGCTATTATGCTTGAACTTAACTTCCCGAGTTTTTTAACAATTCGTGCCAGCGGAAACCGTCCAATATTTTGTTTTATATTGAATAATCCCCGTAAAAGATGGATATTAATATATAGATACATTTTGTGCCGCCTCTAAGGAGCGTTTGATGAGTGATACCCAGTCCGAAGGACCCGGAAGCGATAAGAAGAAACCCAAGAATTCGGGCCCCCAGTTTCCCTTCGGGGGTCCTAAGCTGCCGGATCCAAAGCGTTTTGGCGGATGGCGGTTTTCCATCGTATACATCCTCATCCTGGTTGTGGCGATGAGTCTTTTTAACTATGTGTTTCTGAATAAGGTTAACCCCACGGTCGATTTTTCGGAGTTTAAGAACAAGATCGTCGCCGGGGAAATTAAGCGGGTGGAACTGACCGATTCCTACTTTACCGGGTATACCACCCTCCAGCGGCTAACCCCGTCTTCTACCCCCAGCCTCAGACCTTCCTACGGGGCGCCCTCTGAGCCGGTCTACCGGACGGTTCCCATCAATGACCCTGAACTTGTCAAGCTCATGGATGAAAAAGGGGTCTCCTACTATGCGGTTTCCCGGGAGGGAAGCACGGTGCTTAATATCATCTTTAGCTGGGTCCTGCCTATCGCATTTTTCTTCTTTATCTGGCGTTTCCTGATGAAGCGGCTGGGTAATATGGGGGGCAATGTTCTTTCCGTAGGCAATTCCCGGGCGGTGATCGTGGCCGAGGGGGATATTGCGACCCGGTTCCCCGACGTAGCCGGTGTGGACGAGGCTAAGGATGAACTGGTGGAGGTGGTGGACTTCCTGAAAAACCCAAAGAAGTACACCGACATAGGCGGCAAGATACCCAAGGGGGTGCTTTTAGTGGGGCCCCCGGGAACCGGGAAGACCTTATTGGCCAGGGCGGTAGCCGGAGAGGCGGGGGTATCCTTCTTCCGTATGAGCGGCGCCGACTTTGTGGAGATGTTCGTAGGTGTCGGGGCGGCCCGGGTGCGGGACCTCTTCAAGCAGGCCCGGGAAAAGGCGCCCTGTATCATTTTTATTGATGAATTGGACGCCATCGGCAAGAGCCGGATCAACAATATCGGCGGGGGCAATGATGAGCGGGAGCAGACCCTGAACCAGCTCCTGGTGGAGATGGACGGCTTTGACGCCACCAGCGGCCTTATCATCCTGGCGGCCACCAACCGCCCGGACGTGCTGGACCCGGCGCTGCTCCGGCCCGGCCGCTTTGACCGCCAGGTCCTGGTGGATAGGCCGGACCTGAAGGGCCGGGAAGCTATCATCCGTATCCATTCCAAAGCGGTAAAGCTCGACGCCGCGGTGGATCTTGCCGCCATTGCCCGGGTTACGTCCGGTTTTTCCGGGGCGGATCTTGCCAATATCGTGAACGAGGCGGCCCTGCTTGCCGTACGGGGAGGCCGGAAGCTGGTGGAGCAGCAGGACTTTAACGAAGCCATCGAAAAGACCGTGGCGGGGCTCCAGAAAAAGACCCGGGTGCTGAAACCGGCGGAGCGCAAACTCACCGCATACCACGAGGCCGGCCACGCGCTGGTTGCCGCCTTTACCCCCGGTTCTGATCCGGTGCAGAAAATTTCGATCATTCCCCGGGGTTATGCCCTGGGTTATACCCTGCAAATGCCGATTGAGGATCGGTATACCATCACCCAGTCGGATCTGCTGGGGCGGATCGACGTGCTCCTTGGCGGCCGGGTTGCGGAAGCTATGGTGTCCGGTGAGTTTTCCACCGGCGCCTCCAATGATCTAACCAAGGCTACGGACATAGCCCGGAAGATGATAACCGATTACGGTATGTCGAACCGCTTTAAAAACGTGGCCCTTACCACCCGTGGAATGCGTATGCCCGGCGATGCGCCCCAGGAACCCACGTTCCACCGGGAATATTCCGAGGCAACCCAACAATATATTGATGAGGAAATCGCCAAAATCGTAGAGGAACGTTACACCGGGGTAATGGCGACCCTGGGCCGGAACCGAAGCGTGCTGGATACGGTGGCCACCCAACTCCTGGAAAAGGAAACCCTGGACGAGAAGGAATTCAAGGCTCTGGTCGGAGAATCTCAATCCTCTCCGGTAGAATCCTGAAGGTAGCGGCCCTTAAGATCTTTCACCATCGTCACATAAGCATCGGCCATATCATCCAGGCGCTCCGCCAGGGCTGTTGCTGCCTGATCGGGTATCGTTCCTTCGGGCATTAAAAACTGGTAGGGTTCCAGCTTCAGTGCCTTTGACAGCTTGACGAGAGTCTGTGGGGAAAGCCATTTTTTACCGTTTTCCAGGTCATTGATAAAATTATGGGTCAACCCGGCCTTCACCGCCAATTGTAATTGGGACAGTTTTTGTTTGGCCCGGAAACGCTTTAAGTTTTTACCCAAGGTAGCCCGAATTTCGGCTTCAAAGATATCGTCCGCCATCACGAGAATTTCTGCTTTAATCGATGTTGTTGCAAATAGCCGTTGGATACATGGTGTCGCTAATAGCTTGGTGACAATGCCTTTGGAAAAGAACCTAATTAGCGGTCTTGACGGATAAATTGTTCAGGATCAATATTTCCGGCCGGTATTCAAAATGCATGGTATCAAAAAAGAGCCATTTTCCGCCCCAGATGAAGCCGTAGTCCTCAAAGGCTTTAATCACCGCCTCCGGAGGACTGGACCGCCTCTCGTAGGGTACGGCCCACCAGGCGGGAAAATTTTGCGCAGTCCAGAGCCAGTAGGTTTGCAGTCCCCCATGGGATGCGGGGAGCAGATCAATCGCTGTGCCATAGGCGTGGAAGCTTCTGCTTTGGGTATCGGCGATGCTCCGCCAGTTCCACCCCGCCAGGGAATCAAGCCGGTTCATCCATTGCCATACCGGGGCATTGGTTTTCGCCGCATCCAGAATCCGTTCCTCCACCAAGGCCAGCTCTTCCATAATTGAGTAATGGACCATCACGCTTCTGCCCAGGAAACGGATAGTTTTTACCCGGTCGTAGGACTCTTCCCTGGTGGACGCCCGCCAGAGGGCATCATAAAAATGCTGGGATCGCTTAGGGGGATTTGCCGCCCGCCGTTGGGCGGAATCCTTAAACCGCTCCGTCTCTTCCGGGGTTGGGTCCCGCCATGGGGGTAACTCCGCAGGGTAATTGTAGAAGGGCTGGGGATCATACTCGGCATATCGGTCCCGGAGATTTTCCGGGAGCAGCCGCCCCTGGGCATAGTAGAACCAGTTCCCGCCAAGCTGCACCGCCCAATCGCCCGTATCCGCTGCCGAGCTTCTGCGGAATTCCGCCGCGCCGATGCGCCCCGGATAAGCCGTAGCCAGGGCCTTCATGACCGTTTCCCCCCGGTTCGGTAACGCCGAAGGCGCAGTCTGCGCAAAGCCTCTCCCGGCCAAACAGAGTAAAGCAACTATGATGTAAAACAAGGACATATCCGGATACTATCACAGCCCCCGGATTTTGTGATATACTCCCTAAAACTATTGCGACACTAGCTCACCCGGATAGAGCATCAGCCTTCTAAGCTGAGGGTAGTGGGTTCGAGTCCCGCGTGTCGCGAACGATAGTGAGCAACACGCGGGACTCGAAGGGTGCGAGCGCCGACCGGAGGGAGGAAGAGGCGGCAGG
>NZ_AEEA01000020.1 GCF_000297095.1 Treponema primitia ZAS-1
TTCCGTTTCATTCACCGTCCCGGATGCCGAAACCGGGCTGGTAATGGTAAAGGCGGTAATTTCCTTGGCGGTAGACGCCGCCGCTATTGTTACGGTTACCGTGTAATCCTGGGTTGACCCATCCGCAGCAGTAACGGTAAATGGTACCGGGCTTACGTAACTCCGTGCCGTTGTGGGGTCCGGGCTAATAGATGCGCCCGTATAGGTGACCGAAGCGGTCATGCCGGTAAGCGCGGTAAGCGCCG
>NZ_AEEA01000021.1 GCF_000297095.1 Treponema primitia ZAS-1
AGCAGCAATGTGGTCCTGGTTAAGTATGATGCTGATGGGACGGCCCAGTGGGCAAAAACGGTAACGGCGGGGTCAAGCACCTCTCAATTTTACTCAGTTGCGGTAG
>NZ_AEEA01000022.1 GCF_000297095.1 Treponema primitia ZAS-1
GCAGGAACGGCCCTGTGGGCAAAAACGGTAACGGCGGGGGACAAGCGCATCCCTTTTTTCCTCCGTCGCGGTAGACGGGAGCGGGAATGTGTATGCCGCAGGAGGCCAGAATGGAACCGGGACCGTTACCTACGATCCCGGCGTAAGCGCCGCGGGGACTTCTGCTACCGTTAATGTACTCCTGGTTAAGTACAAGGACCAGTGATCGGAGACAGGCTGACCGGATAAGAGCAGCTTCGGGCAGCCTGTTCCTGAACAGGAGCGTCAATACAGATGGCGGGAAAGACCACGAAGGGAGATACGATTGTGGCGAAAAAAATAGACAAAACCCTGAACGAAAAAGTGATAGCCGAATTTATTGTGTATCTGTATGAAGGTTTCCAAAAATTCGGGAAGGATATATACGCAGACCATGCTTTCTATGTGGCAGTCCGGTATATTACCGATGTAATCGGAAAAATGTGCCTGGCGTCGCCTAACTCACCAGTCATTCCTCATATCATTGTGACGAATTCGGTGACTGTCACCACATCATAAACTTGAAGAATAAAGAATGGGAAAAGGGGGAAACACCTTGCCTCTTCCTTCCCCTTGGTGTCCTTCGTGTCCTTGGTGGTTGTCACCTTAGCAGGGTTTGAGAAATTTCCTAATCCCCAAGGACACGCTATACCCGCCAAAAATCACGATAAACCGATCCACGATGTTAATGGGGAGCCGGGAAAGGATACTTGCCCACAGTAAGGGCATATTGCTCCGCAGAAGCCCCAGCTTGAACCGGTCCTCCGGGGAATATTGGATTTTTGTTTCACCCAAGAAAGTAAAAAGAAAATAATCAATAACGCCGCCCAGAAGGCTTTCAATGATACAGGCGAAAACTGCCAGAATGAACAGGGCCGCAGCTTTGTTAACAAAAGAAACCTGAACCGGAGTGCCCTTCTCTTCTGCAAGACGGCGGCGGAAACCCCATACCAACAGAACTTCTGCGACCGAACAGAGGACAAACAGCGTATCCTTGTGGATCCCATAAAAAATGTAGGGGAACGTGGTGGTGGTGAGTACGGCGGTACAGATACCGGGTAAAAGGCCCGCAGCAAAGGTGACGGCACAGGTAAACAGGGTGTCCAGATACAGGGGCAGGGCGAGTACATCCCCCTTAAAGCGGGTTAATAAAAAGTTGGCCGCCGCCGCAAGGAGACAGCATAGAACAAGCTTTACCCTATATATGGTGGATGAATTTGCCCTCATGGTTTACACTATAATCCATACCGTAATTATTGGCTATCGGCGGACCGGGAGGTTTATCGGCCTATGGGATCAAAAAATTGGCTTTGGGTATGTATGCTTATTCTCCTATATGGGTTCCTGTTTCCCTTGAAAAGCTCCGGAGCGGAGAACGCAATCGGCGGACAGAAGTATACGGCCCATAGGGCGGCGGAACTGTGGCTGGATGTGGAGCAGGAATTGGTTTTTGGTTTGGAAACCGGCGGGCAGTTTCACCAATCGATGTATAATTTCACCGCCTACATGGACGGTTTTTTAGCTTCCCCGGTCTACCGAATATTTTCCTTTTCCCAGGGGACCGTGGTCCAGTCTGTTGCGGATTTGACCGCTTCCTTTACGGCGGCGCTGGAAGCGGGACGGCGGGCGGATGCCCTGGCCCTGGCTATGGAGATTCATCGGGCCTTGATCCGTTGGCAGGAATTGGACGGTGAACTGGCGGATTCCATTAACGGGGCGTATCTTCATCTATTCCTGATTTTTACTTTTCTCATGGCGGTAACAACCCTGGCGGTATGGCTGCTGTACCAGGCCCTGGGTCATGCCCGCAAACGGGAACAGCAGGGGGAGGTTTTTTCCCGGGAAATGATGCTGGCCCTGGAACAGGAGCGGTCCCGGATTGCCCGGGAACTCCACGATACGGTGGCCCAGGATCTGCATTATCTGGCATTGCGGATGGGGAAGATAGCACGGGTTTCAGATGCCGGGGAGCGGAATGCTATTTGCGCGGAGGTCGCCGCGATGCAGAAGGGGCTTATCAGACAGGTGCGGTCTATCTGCGATACCCTGGTACCGCCGGACTTCATCTTTCAGGGTTTGCCCGATGCGCTGCGGCGGCTCTGTTATGACTACGGCAAGCGCACGGGAATTGATTGCCGTATCGATATTCAGGATACCCTGTATCTTGGTCCGATGACCGAAGAAATGCAGTTACAGTGTTTCAGGATTGTGCAGGAGGCTTTGGCGAATATCGAAAAACACGCGGAAGCTTCGGAGGCGATAGTAGTTGTACGTTCCATGCCCGTGCAGAAGGCGGAAGAAGGCGGCGCGGGGGTGTTTATCAGTATTTCTGATGACGGGAAGGGCTTTGATCCACCGGTTTACCGCCCGGGCGCCGGGGGGTTTTCCGCTGGTTCCGCTTCGGCTCATTGGGGAATTCGGGGTATGTATGAACGTGCGGCTATCCTGAGGGGTCGGCTGGGGATTGAAAGCGAGAAGGGCGAGGGAACCATGGTAAAGATGGAGATTCCGGTTAGTAACTGAAGTACCCACTAAGCCATCACGTTTTGTCTTTCAATATAGAGAAATAAAACCTACACAATTGTATGATTTATTCAGAAAACTACTTTTTTGTAGATTTGCTGTTTCTACCATTTGAAACCTTCTTAAATAAATTCGTCATTTTCTGCTAATTCTTTATATCATATACACTTAATTAGTATGTGATTTGTCAGCGCTTGGCACGTTTCTTGCTAATTATACTAATACCAACGAATTTATATTATGGAGGATTTGTATGAGTGAATGTTCAGACGATTGCTGCAGTTCAGGAATCGATTTTACCAAAACCCCGGTGGCCGATTTATACGGCTCCAACAGTTTTTCCAATGCCCTGATGAAGGAAAGGCTGCCTAAAAATATTTACAAGGAAATTCTGGCAGTCCAGAATGGGGAAAAGGAACTGACCCTGGAGGACGCCGAAGTTGTCGCCGCGGTCATGCGGGATTGGGCTATTTCCAAAGGCGCCAGTCACTATACCCACTGGTTCCACCCCTTAACCGGGCTTACGGCGGAAAAACACGATTCCTTTATTTCCCCCACCGGAGACGGCAGGGTGATCATGGAATTTTCCGGCAAGGAACTGATCAAGGGCGAACCCGATGCGTCGAGCTTCCCCTCGGGCGGTCTCCGGGCCACCTTTGAAGCCCGGGGCTATACCGCCTGGGACGTAACCAGCCCCGCCTTCTTAAAGCAGGACCGGACCGGTACCACCCTCTGTATCCCCACGGCCTTTATCAGCTACTACGGCCAGGCCTTGGACAAAAAAGTCCCCCTCCTCAAATCCATCGACACCCTGAATAAACAGGCCATCCGGGTGCTCCGCGCCCTGGGGAATGAAACATCCAAACGGGTATACACCACCGTCGGCCCGGAGCAGGAATACTTCCTGGTGGATAAGAAATTCTACGATAGGAGACCGGATCTCATGCTCACCGGCAGGACCGTGTTCGGGGTACTCCCCGCCAAAGGCCAGGAGCTGGAAGACCACTACTTCGGCGCCCTCAAAGAAAAGGTCGCCGACTTTATGCGGGAACTAAACTACGAGCTGTGGAAGGTGGGGATCCCCGCCAAAACCCAGCATAACGAAGTTGCCCCGAATCAGTTTGAAATCGCCCCGGTATATTCCAACAGCACCGCTGCGGTGGACGGCAACCAGCTGGTGATGGAAACCATCCGCAGTGTAGCCCGCCGTCACGGCATGGAGGGGCTGCTCCACGAAAAACCCTTCGCCGGGGTAAACGGTTCGGGGAAGCACAACAACTGGTCCATGGCCACCGATGACGGGATCAACCTCTTTGAACCCGGCGAGAACCCCGAATCCAACGCCCGGTTCCTCCTCTTCGCCGCTGCGGTGGTAGAAGCGGTGGACCGCTACGCACTATTGCTGCGTTCCTCCGTGGCCACCGCCGCGAACGACCATCGGCTGGGCGCCAACGAGGCCCCCCCCGCCATCGTGTCCATCTTCTTCGGCGGCCCCTTAACGGAAATCCTGGACAACATCGCCGAAGGCAAAACCTCAGGCAAATCCGCCTCTGGCGTGAAAATACAGTTAGGGGTTACCAGCCTTCCCAACCTTCCCAAGGACGTCTCCGACCGGAACCGGACCAGCCCCTTCGCCTTTACGGGAAATAAGTTCGAATTCCGCATGGTCGGTTCTTCCCAGTCCATCGCCACCCCCAACACCTACCTCAACGTTGCGGTGGCCCAGGTACTTTCGGAATTCGCCGACAAACTGGAAAAATCTCCCAATAAAAATGAAGCCATCCAGGGCATCATCAAAGAATCCTACTCCAAGCACCGCCGGGTGGTTTTTAACGGCAACGGGTACTCCGAAGAATGGGTCCACGAAGCAGAACGCCGGGGCCTCCCCAATGTGAAGAACGCGGTGGACGCCCTTTCGGTGCTCACCCGCAGTGAAACTATTGCTCTCTTCGAAACCCACAAGGTCTTTACCAAGGAAGAGTCGGAAAGCCGCTACCACATCTACCTGGAGAAATACTCCAAGCAGATCAACATCGAAGCGGGGGTCATGATCGAAATGGCCCGCCGGTCCATCTTCCCCGCGGTCACCGCCTTTGCCGCCTCTCTCGCCCGGGACGCAGCGTCCCTGGCCGCTATCGGCGCCGCCAGCGCCTCCCAGGAAAAGCGCGCCAAGAAGATCGCCGAACTTGCGGCGGAACTCTACGACGAGACCGCCAAACTGGAGACCGTTCTCTCCGAAGCCCAGGGCGCCGAAGAAGTCTTTGCCCAAGCCAAGGCCTACTTTGAAAAAGTCCGCCCCGCCATGGAGATCCTCCGTTCCAAGGGAGACGCCCTGGAGCGGCTGGTAGCCAAAGACACCTGGCCCTTCCCGGGCTTTGAAGAATTGCTGTTTAAGCTGTAGTAGAAATTATAAAAAAGAGACGTTAGCCCTTCCGTAAAAACGGAGGGGCTTCTTTATTAAGCCTGCAACTCAAATAATATCGTTTGAAAGAAAGCACAAAGAAAAAGACAGGATTGTATTTTTTTCTGAGGGATCAATGCGGCCTTGAAGCTATTTGAACTTAAAATCAACCCCAAGTGAATAGGTAATCCCCGGCATCTCATACCCAACATAATATTGGTATGTATGATTAAGCACATTATTTGCCGCCACAAAAATTTCGGCCTTTTCGATCCGCCACTTTTTATAGGCAAATTCACAGGCAAGGCGCAGGTTTACTAAATGCTGGTCATCCAATTTATACGCATCCGACAGATCGGTAAATATGGCATAATTTCCCAAACCGCCTGCACCGTACAGATCCTTTATATATTGATAATCTCCGCTGAACCGGAAGCGTTTTAGAAACCGCCATGTAAAGCCGGTGGACATACTAAATACAGGGGTATAGGGCATTCGGTTAACTATCGTACCGTCCTCACCCTTTGCTTCAATATTATATATCCACGCGCCTCCGGCAAACAGGGTAAACTTTTCCAAAAACATAAAGTTCTGTTCAATAGAAAAACTGCTGTTAAACTCGAAACCCTGTATACGGAAGTAAGAAGCAGCGCTTACATTGCCCGGAGCGCCCGTGGGATTAGGAACTATGCGATCATGCCCGTCATCAAAAAACCAGGATCCGCCAAGGGAGGCGGCGGCCGCGGTATTTATCAGCCTGATATCCCTCCAATCATGGCGGAGTGATACCTCATAATGGTGCACAGTCTCGGGCTTTGATTGTTTTAAATCGTCAACATCATAATTCCCGCTTAAAACAATGTTTTGGATATTCCCCGGCGAAGGATAAAGTACCCCAAAGGAATAGTTAAAGTTAACGTTTGTGTTTCCGTATCCTAATTCAAGTCCCGCCTGGGGCGCAATCGCATTAGCCCAAACACTCTGAATATAGCCCCGCAGCCCCGCAGATGGGATGATACGGAATTTTTTCAATTCAAAAAAATGGCTTACCGCTGCGTATGGGGTAAATAACAGCATGTCGGGAAACTCGTAATAGTCTGCCGCCCGGGGCGGTGGGTTGTGATCCTCATTGCTGACCTTGGAAAAATCCAGATCTATACCGCTTACAATCTCGCCGCCATCCCACAAATACCAGCTTTCCTTTGCCCTGCCGCCTGCTCCATTGAGCAGTTGTTTAGACCAGCCGCTTGGCGGGCGATTATCTTCGTCCATGATCCTGAAATCCGTGTTGTTGTAATACAGCTTGATAAAACCATTTGCCTTATCATATTCATTGTTTAGGGTGGCGGTGGTAAAAATAGTATCCGTTGTATAATAGGGTAGTATATCATCCTTACTCTGTCCTATCTGCGGCGGCTTTTGTGTTTCCGCATCGACACCATTACCCAGGAGGCGGAGGTTCCAATAAGCGTTAATCCAAAGGCCGGCGTTAAGGTAGTAACTCTGTTGATATGCCTTTGAATGGACCACATGCCCATTGGTTGATACCCAGCTTTGGGCAGCGAAAATATCAAAACGTCCTTTCCGTACACCGAATGAGGCGTTTTCACCGATTGTTTGAAAACTGCCGTAGGAAAAGCCGGTCTGCGCTTCCCAGCCCTGTTCCGCCATATACTTGGGAGTAACGTTCACTAAACCGTAACCGGTGGCGAAGCTTGAAGGCTGGGGGGACTTATACACCTCAATGCTGTCCGCCGCAAACACCGGGAAACCATCCGCCATTGACTGGCCATAAATCAAGCCGTGCCGGGGTACCCCGTCAAAGGATGTGGTTATCCCAAGCGATGGGTGGTCATAACCCCGTCCCCGGATATAGATGTTAGCTCCGGTGGTGGTTCCAATAATACCCTGCTTGCTGCTGACTACCCCGGGAACATCACGTAGGGTATCCAGTAAATCCAGGGAACCCTGGTCTTGTATCTGTTCGGCACTCACTTCGTTATGAGAACCATAGGGGGTTTGCACCGGTGCACTTGGTCCGCTCGCAGCCGGAGCATCCGCCGTAATGGTGAGCCCTTGATCATCGATCATAATAGTATCAAAATCATCATCCGCCTCAGTCTCTGACTGTGCCAAAACAGGAAATACATTGAGACCCATGCACAAAACTAATGCTGCGATTAAGGATGGCGATTTTTTCACTATATTCTTAATCCTCTATACGGTCGTATTCAGCGCCGTGGGGGTAACTTCTCCACTGTGCAAAACTGATGCGCTGGTTATCTGCGCTCACCGTAAATTTGCCAAAAATCTCGATCTGCCCCTTTTTAGTTGTTTTACTGTAGGTATAATTGTAGGGCAGCCACGGTTCAGTATCCGTATACTGATCCTGAAACTGTACGATTTCGGCGCTCTCAAAATAAAGTGTTCGCATACCATAGCCCCCCGAATTCCAGCGCCACCGGGTACCCACAAGGCTTTCCATAGGTACAATGTTCCCGGGATCCGCTTCCTCCTCCTGACGCTCAAATACCGCCTCGCCGCCGCCATTGTTATAACTTGTAAAGGTGAGGGTCCGGAAATCTGCACTCACCCTAAAGGTTCCCAGGGTCTGCATCTCGCCTTGCCGGGCAGCGTGGTCGTAGGTATAGGAATACGTCGAGTCAAGAACCTCCGCCTGTGCACCGCTTTTAAATTCCAGCAGGGTACCGCTCCAGGTCCACTTGGTTCCCACCAGTTCTATATCCCGGGGATCAGTCTGCTGCTGACATTCGGGAAAGATAATAAATACGAACAACAACAGTACCATGGTCCCTATCAATCGCCCGTGTTTTTTCATTATGGCCATCCTCATCATTTTCCTTCCTGCAGATTTTTCGCAACCCGGAACCCAACGTATACGCTCCCAACCCAGGGCCGGGTATAGTTCCGGCCCTTTGTTATGTCACAATCAACGGCATAACTGCTCCAGCCGCCGCCCCGCATTACCCGGTGGGCAAAGGTCCCCATGTCAGGTCCGTCAACAGGTGTACTTGCAGTGATAGCATCATCGAACCAATCCCAACAGTATTCGGAAACATTACCGGCCATGTCATAGAGGCCCAGCAGATTAGCGCCGTCATAGAATCCCCCGCTTTTGCTTCCCACCCGGTGCACACCGTATGCAGCATTACCGCTGCCGAGTTCATAGGAATTGGTAAGGTACCAGGCTACGTCTTCAATATCATTACTCCCTGGGTAGGGGTAATTCCAATCGGCGGCAGGGCCGCCCCCCCGTGCGGCATATTCCCATTCAGCTTCGGAGGGCAGCCTAAACCCGCCTGCGCCGGGTTTTACCACAACCAGATCCGCCGCAGTATTTGGCAGGCCCCCCGCTGGGGGTATGTCACTGAGGGATCTTTTTAGTACCGGGCCATCATCATTTTCGTAATACACCGGCTCAAGCCCGTGCATCTCGCTGTAGGCATTACACCATACAATAGCGTCACGCCAGGTAATGCTGGTAACAGGCCGGGTTTTCCGTTGTGCAGCGGTCCAGCCTTTGCCGCCGTCCCCGGTCCCGCTTGTCCCGTGGCCTTCAATACCCCGGTTAAAAATGCGGTATCCCCGGGCCACAGCCCAGGAGTATACCTCATCCCAGAGTTCCCAGGTAACCTCATACCGGGATATGCCGTAGGGGGACAGAGTAATAGTACGGCCTGCAACAAAAACACCATCGCCGCCGCTGCCGCTTATTACTGCATTTGTACCCGCCGGAATAACCGTGACAATTTCCCGGTATACCGCCGCATCATAGGCATCCCACGAATCATCTTCGGAGGAGTTTGGACAACCCATAAACAGGAGAAGCAACAGGCCTACACCGTAAAAATATTTAGCGTACCCTTGTAAGATCAACCGGAACTCCATGGCCGTAAAAATTCAGAATCCGTAAATTAGCGTCATCATTACTGATCTCGAAACCAGATCCGGCAATATAATCAACCTGACCTTTTTTTGTATCGCCATGGTAGGTGTACGCCCTGGACCATTGACTGCCGTCCGCAACATGGCTAACCTCTGCATTCATTCCGCCGCTTATCTCCCTAAAGCTGAGGGTTACCCAATCTTCCGCCCGGAAACCCGGACCAACCCAGACAGTATTTTCCAAGCCCGTAGGCAGAGCTGCAAGCGCAAAGGTTTTCCCTACATCGGGGTACAGTTTATACAGAGTAAGGGGTGATCCGCTTCCCTGGAAATCCGCAAAGAGGATACTCTTTTCATCCGGGGCGATGGTAAAGGTGCCGGGAGCCGCATAATCAACGGGCGGGGAATCCCGGAGTGGCTTTGGTATGAAACCTTCTCTGGTAGCCTTATTATAGGTATATTCCGTGTGGGCAGTGTTTCCAGGATTGCTCTCGGCGGCAAATTGAATAACCGCCTGTTCCTTACGGTAGACAAGTTCTTCGATAAAACCACCATCTCCATCACTTACGAGTTTTCCATCCGCATCACGAACATATACGGATTCATTATAGGCAGACTTAAAGGCAATGGTTACCCAGTCGTCATCACCGGAGAGCAGGCCGCGGGGTCCAGCCCAAACAATTTCACACCGGGGGGATGACGGAATTTCCGGATCCGAACCAGACCCTGTAGGGCAGCCGGTAAAAACAAAAAAGACAAGAGCAGAAAAAGTCGCAGCCATCCGAATGTATTTCTTGATCACAAAGTCCTCCTGTAAACCGTCCTCATGGGGTGTCCTGAAATAAGCCCTGGGGCATTTTTATGAAATCAGCGCCATGCCCATAACTTTTGTAATTAGCAAAATAAAGATTCAGCGGTACTACGGGACCTTGCCCGGGATTAGTAAAGCTATCATGCCAGGTGGGAAAATTTGCTTCGATGGAAAAATCACCCAACGCCAGGGTGGAAAATGCTGTGGAAAAGACTCTGACAGCGGTTTTTATACTACCGGTTTTTGAGGCAGTGTTATAGGTATATCCGTAAATATACGGATAGGGATAATACCCGGTAACGCTGTACAGTATAGCCTGGTTTTCGGTTACAAATTCCAGGATCAAGCTGGGCCAGTACCAAGTAGTTCCTATCAAAGTATCCGCAGCGGCGCTGTCCTTCGTTTCAGAAAAGGTAATGGCAAAGGAAGAATTCCGGTAGTTATTGAAGCTCAGGGAATAGGTGTCCCCATCAATGGCAAAATCACCAAGGGCGTTTATGATGTCCCCGGTCTCTATAACGCCATCCGCCTTGATAGAAGCATCAATTCCGGTATATTGCCTTCCTGATGTATCACCGGCGATAGAACCTGTTTTTGTGTCCGGGTTATAGGAATAATCATATTTTCTACCATTAATACTCGCCTTTGTCTCATCGAATTTGAGCACCCCATTCTTGAAATACCATTCCGTCCCCGGCAGCAGAAAAGAAACGGTAGGCTTAATATCGGCAATAGTCAGTAGCGATGAAAGATTACCCGCTGTGTCCTGGACCACAATATATACGGTATAGGACAAACCCTGCGTTAAGCCCCCAATGGAAACGGTGTTTTCCCCGGCAGCGGCGATCCCGGTTCCCCCTATGCCGGCGGATTGAGCTTTTACGGCAGACGCCGTAAGCGCAGATTCACCGGCGTCAAGAACCGCATAGTAATAGCCCCCTCCTTCATCAGCGGTAAAGGAAACCCTCGCAATACTACCGCTAAGGGATCCAAGCCCGGCAGCAGTACCGGCGCTCAGTATTGGCGCAGTGGTATCACTATCGTCCGGTTCATTCGGGCACCCTGAAAGAACCATCATGGAAAAAATAACGGGCAGCGCCATTCTGTTTAGAAAAAACTGTTTTCGCATAAGAAACTTCTGTGTATTGTACCCGTCCGGACGGGATTGTTTATGCAGGTCAGTCACCATGACCTGCGTATATAAAAAAACCCGACACCCCTCCCCCAAACTGGGTAAAAGAAAAGCATCGGGCTTCATGCCGTCTATAAGCGGACTTCATATCCGCAATTTATATTGTATCTACCTACAGTACTTTGTAACCTAATCAAAAACCCGAAGCTTCATGCCCCAGAACCGAAATAGTTACACATTTCGGTATATTTTTATTTATATCATTGGTTGAGTTCCCTGTCAAGGGAGTTTTTTGCAGGGTTCCGCCCGTTTTTTCTGCCAGTTCTGCGGATACTATCCCTTCGCATGTCCTTGACAGAAAGAAACCTTAGCGGTATCTTCTTCATTAAGGATACTGACTAAGAATGTGTGCAAATTCCGGTGCATGAAGCGTTGGCTCTTTTGTTTACACCATAGTAAGTATAGAAACTATATTTAATCTGCGGAACATGGATTCCGTTTAGAAAAGGCATGAAGCCCGATTTTTCTCTCCGTACCTGTTACGTGGGGGAGAGCATCGGGCTTTTTTTTATTTTAGGGATTCCAAAGAAGCTCATAGAGTTTCTTTAAATTGATAGGAGGCATTCAATTGAAAAGAATGTTTTGGAAAGGGGCAATTGCCCTTTCGATGATCACGGCCCTGCTGTTCCTGGGCTGCAGCTCGGATGATCCAAGCCATACACCATATCCTGTTTTAAACACGGTATGGGGCGGAGAAACTCCGAGGGAAGATGATTGGCTTACCTTAGTTTTCAAAGCTGATGGTAAAGTATACTCTGCGTTTGCTATTGATAATAGCAAAAATGAATGGGATTATACGTATGATGAAACCACCAACACAGGCACTATCGCTGCCAGTGGATGGAATCCCGCGCCGGATGGATTTAGCATTGACGGGAAAACCCTTACCATAGTTCACTATGGCAACCATGGAGGCGCCCCCCGGGAATTCAAGCGGCTGCGTGCTACCGACAAGGTTCCGGATGCAACACCCTTTACCCCAGGGACCCTACCGGAAGACTTAGTAAATACTGTATGGGGAGGGGGAACCCCTCAGGGAGATACCGCATGGTTAACTATTACCTTCAAAGGGGAAAATAAAGTCATTTGTTCATTTTCCATTGACAATTCTTCTAATGAATGGGAATTCTCGTATACCAAGGATACCAAGAACGGCCAAATAGCCCCATCCGGACCCGGCTGGACCCTCGGAAATTTTGCAATCAGCGAGGATAATAAAACACTTACCTTCGAAAATTTCGGCGGTCATAGTGATGCAATTCCCTTCAAGCGTTACCGCTAGTTAAAGACATGATACCGTCATCCTACTCCTGATGATGGCGGTATCTTCCCTGTCAGTCGCTTGCAAAATTATCGATACAGGGTTATCATAAAAACATGCTCCGGGTGCGCGTTGCGCCATTCCGGAAAAGTGCAATAGACGCCGCATGAAGCGGTGTCCTCCGGGCTGAAGCCGTTGGAACGATTTTCCTCACTATAAGTCAGGGTATTCCTATGTCAAGGGTGTCTTTTTCTCATGCCATTTCGTCCAGGACGTTATTTGCCGCTATCGTTTTCTTCACAGTTTCCTCCATCCTTTTTGCGGGGGGTAAAAAAGACAGCCCCGCCGAAACTGCATCCACCGGCAAGGTAGTCCTTGCCTCTACTTCCTGGGTAGCGGCCATAGCCAAGGCGGCGGGCGCTGAAAATGTGCGTATCCTGGCGCCTCTGGATCTGCGGCATCCTCCGGAGTACGAACTCAAGCCTTCGGACTTAGCGGCGGCAAGCAAGGCGGATATTATCATCTACGCCGGGTGGGAACAGTTCGCTAAAAAGCTGGCGGATACGGCGGGCAGCGCGGGGATACGGACCATAACGGTGACCACCTCCAACGCTCCGGCGGAATTCCGGGCGGAAGCTGAAAAAATAGCCACGGTACTGGGCACAGAAGATGCGCTTGAGGAATGGTGGAAAAGCTTTGAGCCCTTTGCGGAAGATCTGCGGGAGAAAATCATCGCCGCATACCCGAACAAGCGGGCGGTGGTCCAGCGTATGCAGACCCCCTTTGCCGCATGGCTGGGCTTTGAGATCATCGGAGAATATGGCCCTGCGGAGCCTTCCCCAGCGGTGATCCTGGAAATGGTACAGGCCCGACCCGCCCTGGTGATCGACAACTACCACGGACCTTCGGGGCAGCCCATAGCGGAGGCAGCCAAAACACCCTACGCAGAATTGTTGAACTTCCCCGGTAAGGACGGGACCCTAAGCATAGAAGATGTGTTCCGCTACAATGCGGATGTTCTTATAAAAGCGGCTGCCGGCCGCACAGCGGTGAAGTAAATGATCAACCCCACAGAACCGGCTATTGAAGCCCGGAATATCACCGCCGGATATGGAAAAGTGACGGTACTTAGAAATATTTCTCTCCGGATTGAGAAGGGCAGTATTACTGCGTTTTGTGGCCCTAATGGCGCGGGTAAATCCACTTTCCTCAAGCTCTGTCTGGGGATACTCCGTCCGCGGGAGGGTTCCATGTCTGTCATGGGCGGCAAACCCGGGTCGCTGGGATTTCGGCGTACCCTGCTGCGTATGGGTTATGTTCCCCAGAACACCATTGGGGGCAGCCTGCCAACCACGGTTCGGGAAGCGGTTTCCATGGGGCGCTACGGTATGGCGGGATTCTGCCGGCCCTTGTCCCGGCGGGACAAAGCGCTGGTGGAATCGGCCATGGAAGCCGCCGGGGTGGCGGATCTGGCAAAGCGCCGGGTCCAGGAACTTTCCGGCGGCCAGACCCAGCGGGTAGCCATTGCCCGGTCTCTGGCTATGGAGCCGGAACTCCTCATGCTGGACGAACCGACTTCCAATCTGGATGCCGGCGGGCGAATAGATTTACTGCGGGTTATCCAAGAACGGCAGGAGTACAAACACATCACGGTCCTCATCATTTCCCATGACGATGAAACGATATCCGGATGTAAGGATATGTACCGCTTCACCGAAGGCCGGGTAGAAAAACTCCCCTTCGGCGGAAGCAGTACGGTAAAGCCCTTCGCGGTAAAGGAGGCCTCCGGTGGGTGAACTCCTGGCTATGCCCTTCTTCTCCCGCGGTCTCATCGCCCTTTGCGCTACCGGTATAGCCTTTCCTGTGTTGGGTATTTTCATCCTCAACCTGGAGCTTATCCCCGCCCGCTTTGCCGTGATGCACGCGGCATTACTGGGGGGCGCAATCGCCCTGATCCTGGGCTTTAATGTCAGCGTGGCAGCAATGCTCACCAGTATTTTGGCGGGTATCGCAATCGCCATCATCAGCTGGCGGGGCCGGGTTTCCGCCGGGGGCTCCCTTGGACTCATCATGACGGTCTGCATGGGTGTAGCCTTTATCATCTTCTACAAGGGCAATGTCCACGCCATCGAAGCCTTCAACCTTTTCTGGGGGAACATCCTCACCCTCACCGATGCGGATACCAGGGTTACGGTTATTACCGCCGCCGCCATACTTATTTTTCTATGTGCAGCTTATAAGGAAATACATATAGTCCTCTACGACCGGGAACTGGCATGGTCCGTAGGCGTTCCGGCGAAATTGGTATACGGCGGGATCATGCTTTCGGTGTGCTTAGGTATCTCCGTGGCCATGCGGGTTACCGGGGCGCTCCTGGTGGACGCAGTAACCATACTTCCCGCCATGGCGGCCCGGCGTATCGGGAAAAGTTTCAAAGCCCTGATCTTCATCGGCGCTCTTTTTGGAACCGGTATGAATCTTTCAGGCTTTGCCGTATCATTTGTTTTTGATATACCCGTCAGTTCCGCTATTATTATTATCGGGGCGGCGGCACTGTTTATAATCCAGGGCGCAGAATCCTGGAAAACATATCTTCTCCAAAGAGGAAAGTTAAATGGAAAAACTTGATTTTTTTAACGACATAGCGGAAAAATGGGACTCAACGAGCCACTACGACATGGATAAGATTGAATTGCTGATCAAACTTTTGTATATAAAAAATGGTGACGCAGTACTTGATGTAGGGACCGGCACCGGCGTCCTTATCCCAATCCTGTTAAAGCTTACCGGAAATATTACCGCTATTGATTCAGCAGAAAAAATGATTGAACTTGCGCATAAGAAATTTGCACACACAGAGGTTAATTTTATTCACGGCGATGTTCTGGAATATCCCTTTGATGACGGCGCCTTTGACCATATCATTTGTTATTCCGTATTCCCCCACTTTGATGATAAGCCCCTGGCCATATCCCGGCTTGCCAAAAAGCTCAAACCCGGCGGATTGTTGAGCATACTTCATTCAGCATCAAAAGAAAAAATAAACGGCATCCATGTTCACGCCCATAATCGTGATATTATGGCGGACAATCTCCCCCCGGCGCAGGGACTTATTAGCTGCGCCCAAAATTGCGGCTTGCGGGAAGAAATAATCATCGACAATTCTGAGATGTATCTTTTTGGCGCCCGCAGGAAGTGGCAGGTCTAGGATCGTCAAGTAATGCCCGCCTATTTTTTTTCTTCCAAATCTGCATATACTATACCCTATGGAAAAGCGTAAAATCCGATTTTTCAATACCACCGGCCCCTGTAATCCGGAGGATCACTACATGCTGCCCCCGGAGGAGCGGCTGGTGGGTACCCAACTGCACCGGTATATTGGGGACAAACTCTATTGGGTACTCCACGCTCCCCGGCAGACAGGGAAAACCACCTTCCTGCAAAGCTGGATGCGGGAGATAAACTCCGGATCTGAGGCCATTTCCTGCTATGTCAGTGTGGAAACCTGTCAGGGGGTTCCGGAAGCTGAACGGGCAATACCGATTATATGCGATGCAGTCAGAAGATGGTCAGAAAAAAGCGATATGCCTGTTCCTGCCATTGAAAATGAAACCCCCCAATCCCAACTAAACAGCATACTGAGTAATTGGGCAAAACTGATGGCCCCCAAGCCGCTTATCGTCCTGTTTGACGAAGTGGATGTACTGCAAGGGGATGCCCTGATCAGCTTTCTACGCCAGTTACGGGACGGTTTTGCCGGCCGGGGTGTGGGTAAATTCCCTGTGTCCATTGCCCTGGTGGGGATGAGAGATTTGAAGGACTACATTACCGCCTCCAAGGGAGGTGTCCCGGTGAACCCCGGCTCGCCCTTTAATATCAAAGAAGATTCCGGGTCCCTGTCTAATTTTCGAAAAGACGATATATCCCGGCTCTTCTCGCAGCGAACCGCAGAGACGGGGCAGCAGATTACCCCGGAAGCCCTGGACTATGTCTATGATCAGTCCCGTGGACAGCCCTGGATAGTCAATTCTCTTTTCAAACGTGCCACCATGCGGATACTGGATGGGGAAAGTACCGAACCAGTAACCATCGAACATATCCGGGAAGCCCGGGAACAGATGATCCAGGCCCGGGAAACCCACCTGGATGCCCTGGCATACCGCCTGGAGAATCCGCAGATCCGCAGTGTTATGGAATCCCTGATCACCGGCGAACCGGATACCCGGCTTGCAGCGGGGGAGCCGTTCCGTCTCTGTATGGATCTGGGGCTGGTCACCATTGAAAAGGGCAACCCCGCCGTGGCCAACCCCATCTACCGGGAGGTAATTGCCCGGGAAATTACATTCAGTACCCAAATGGCAATTCCTTCGCCGGAATGGAAGTGGCAAAAAAGCGATGGTACCCTGGACATGGACGCCCTGCTCCGGGAATTCCAAGCCTTCTGGCAGAATAATTCCGAAGTATGGGAACAGCAGGCGGACTATATCGAAGCCTTCCCTCATTTGCTGCTCATGGCCTTCCTGCAACGGGTTACCAATGGACATGGCCGTATAGAGCGGGAATACGCCGCCAGCCGGGGAAGGATGGATCTGGCGGTGGAATATAACGGCGCTTGGAATATTATCGAGGTAAAATTACTGCGCCAGGGAAAAAATTTCGAGACCGTAATGGCGGAGGGCCTCAAACAAACCCTAGGCTACCGGGATAGTTTTTTCCCCGTCCGCCCTTCGCAGGACAGCGAAAGAACCGAAGCTTCTCCGGCGCAGTGTTATTTGCTTATCTTCGACCGCCGTCCCGACAAACCGGCCTGGCCGGAACGGCTGAAGTGGATTACTACCGAAGCCATTACGGTACTTGGTTGTTAAGGCGCCGTTATCCCAAGCCTACAACCCTGACCTGCTTATCGTCGTCTGACACATGGGCCAGGAAAGGCGCATACTTACATCCGTGGAAACAAGCATCCGTTTCCCTTCCACATGGTAGAGTTTTCCCTGCAGGTAATTTTCCAGAACCCGGAGTTGTTCCGGGTCCTTTGCGTCATAGCGACCAGCATAGGTTTCAAGGGCCTTTTCAAAGGAGTCATATACGGTTTTACGGGTATGCCGCAGGACCTTAACATCCGGGTATATACCCATGGAATACAAGAGATTGAAAATAATATTGCTTTCCGGAACCGGGTAATAGGGTTTGTTATGCAGCAGAGGCCAGATGTCCATGGACTCCTGATCCCAGCTCTGGATTCCCGCATGCCAGAAGATAACGATAGTCCCCAGGGTTACCGCCATCATTTTTTCAATACTTGTTTTGAGATCGATCATCCCCATGGAAAAAGACGCGAAGGTAAGATCATAGGGAGGCAGCAGTTCTTCTGTGTCAACATCATCCCACTTCTTGTTGATAAAAAGGATATTATCCATATTTTCAAGGGTTATCTGTTCCTGTAACACCTCGGCCATGCCCGGAGCGGGTTCCACCGCCGTAAGATGGCCGGCGATCTTCGCCACCGGTACAGCGATATTTCCCGGCCCGGCGCCTATGTCCAGCACCCGCCCACCGGGCTGTATTAGAGAACAAATATCGGCGATACGTTCCTTTGCTGTAGGACTCTGCAGTGAATGGTAAAAATATTCCTTCGCCGTTTCCTTATTGGCCCAGGAATGCCAACATTCACCACCGTGGCCTGAATCAATATTTCGCCATTGGGCATCTATCCAGATCTTGTTCCAATCAAAATTATCTGTATTAGTAGTAGCCATAGTACCTCCGGAAAACTCTATTAGAAAAAGAGACGCCCCCGCCACGGAAAGGGTTGCGGCCGGGACGCCTCAAGCCAAACTGCCATCCCCGGAATAGCGGGTACGGGGACAACGGCTTGACCATATTTTTAAATCCTTATCAAAGCATATAAAAAACCCGATACTTCTCCCCCGCTACGGGTGGATAGAGAAGAATCGGGCTTCATGCCTTTTAGGAGCGGAATCCATGTTCCACTATATTCTATGTATTTTTATTTATAAACCAGGATTCTCTGTTTGTCAATAAATATTTATCGATTTTTGCTATTTTTCTGGGTACGCCTACTTGAATTTTTTCCACTTGTGAAATAGATTCTTTTTATCCTGTTACGGCGATGAACGCCGTCTTGTACAACCCTGAAGGTTCTTGCAAATCCGTAGAGATTTTGCGTAAATCCACTTTAATTTCGATCCGTTGCGCATGAAGTGCAGCTGAATGACAGAAGTCTGTTCAATGGAACAGGCTCTTTGTTTTTGGAGATATTACTATGAGAAAGATCCATACTATTTTTGCTGCGGCTTTGACCGCATTGGTCGCCCTGAACAGCTATGCCGGTCCCGGCAGGGAGACCGGGAATCCCAAGGCGGCCCAACTTTCAACCCGCTCCCTGACCCTGGCCATAGGCGGGGAACCGGATGAGGGCTTTGATCCCTGTACCGGATGGGGACGCTATGGTTCCCCCCTGTTCCAGAGTACGCTCCTTGAATTTGACCGGAATATGAATTTCACCAATGATTTGGCTGCCGCCTATTCCTTGAGTCCGGATGGGCTTGTCTGGACCTTTGATATACGGCCGGACGCCAAATTTACCGATGGAACGCCGGTGACCGCCGCAGATGTGGCATTTACCTTTAATACCGCAAAGGAAACAGGAAGCGAGATTGACCTGACCCGGATGCGGATCGCCCGGGCGCTGAGCCCTACCCGGGTTGAGTTTGTGCTGGATTCCCCAATGTCCGCCTTTATCAATCTTACGGTTTTCTTAGGTATTGTACCGGAACACGCCTACTCGGCGAATTACGGGCAACGGCCCATAGGTTCGGGTCCCTACAAGTTCGTACAGTGGGATAAGGGACAGCAGCTAATCGCTGAACGGAACGAAGAATACTACGGGACTAAACCTGCGTTTGAACGGCTCACCCTGCTCTTCCTTGATACGGACGGAGCCTTTGCCGCGGTGCAATCCGGAGCGGTGGACATCGCCATGACGGTTCCCATGCTGGTACGGGATATTCCGGGCTATTCCCTTTTACGGGCCCAGAGCGTGGATAACCGGGGGGTGAGTTTCCCCTCGACCAAGCCGGGAACCTTCAGTGCCGACAAGTTTCCGGTGGGCAATGCGGTTACCAGTGATATTGTCATCAGAAAGGCTTTGATTTATGGAATTGATCGGACAGCGATTGTACGTGATGCCCTGAACGGCTATGGCAGTATCGCCTACTCTGTTTGTGATGGTCTTCCCTGGTCAAATCCGGATACAAAAATTATCGATAGCGATCTTGCGGGACAGAAAGCAGCCCTGGACGCTGCGGGCTGGAGGATCGCCGGGGATGGTATTCGGGTAAAAGATGGTCTCCGTGCATCCTTTTCCCTGATATACCCTGCGGGAGATTCGGTACGCCAGGCTGTAGCCATGGCCTTTGCCCAACAAGCCCGCGGTCTTGGCATAGAAGTACTGCCCCAGGGGGGAAGCTGGGATGACATCGGACAGAAGATGTATTCCACCCCGGTGGTGTTCGGATGGGGGAGCCATAGCCCCCTGGAAACCTATAACCTTTATTACGGCAAACATGCCACCACGGGATACAATAATGTTACCAATATCTTAAATCCTACGGTAGACCGGTATATGGAGGCTGCGCTATCGGCGTTAAGCACCGAAGAAGCAAACAGTAACTGGAAAAAAGCAGCTTGGGACGGTATCACCGGCTATGCAAACCAGGGGGACGCTACCTGGTGCTGGATAGCGGATATCGAACACCTTTATTACGTCCGCGATGGACTTGATACGGGAAACCAGCGTATCCATCCCCACGGTCACGGATTCCCGGTGATCTCAAACATCAAAGAGTGGAAGTTAAAATAATGAATAAACGCGTCCTCCGCCGTATAGGCCTGTATGCGCTGAAAGGCTTAGTGCTTTTTATCGCCGTGAGTATTGCAGCCTTTACCCTGATGAAACTTTCACCTATTGATCCGGTGCAGGCTTATATCGGCGCGGATGCGTCAATTTCGCCTGAACAGCGGGCGAAGATCGCCGAACGCTGGGGAGTAGGGGAAGCTCCGGTGATCCAGTACCTCAAATGGTTTTCCGCCATAGCCCGGGGGGATTTCGGTACGTCGATCCTATTCAGGCAGCCGGTTCTTTCGGTTATCGGGGAACGGGCTATTGCGTCACTGGCCCTCATGGGCGCTTCCTGGATTTGCTCGGGGCTCCTGGGATTTATCCTGGGGGTTCTTGCCGGGGCCTACCACGGCAAATGGCCGGATAAGGCGATTAAGGCCTATTGCCTCACCCTGTCCAGTACCCCGACTTTTTGGCTGGCCCTGCTTTTAATGATCGTCTTTGCAGTACAGCTCAGGATACTACCCCTGGGCCTGTCCATCCCCATGGGCAAACTGGAAAGCGAAGTAAGCTTGGGTGAACGTATCCGGCATCTCATATTGCCGGCGCTGACCCTTTCCCTGACCGGGGTTTCTTCCATTGCCATGCATACCCGGCAAAAACTTGCGGAGGTGCTGGAATCAGATTATGTACTCTACGCCATAGCCCGGGGAGAAAAGAAATGGACCGTGATACGCCGCCACGGGCTGCGGAACATCGCCCTTCCGGCGCTGACCCTGCAGTTTACTTCCTTTGCGGAACTCTTCGGCGGTTCGGTCCTGGCGGAACAGGTCTTTGCCTATCCGGGGCTTGGCCGTACCGCCGTGAGGGCGGGTATACAGAGCGATATGCCCCTGCTTTTGGGGATCACCCTCTTTTCAGCCCTCTTTGTATTTTCCGGCAACTGTATCGCGGACATACTGTACCGGGTTTTAAATCCCCAGATAAGGAGGCTCGGCAATGGCTGATGTTCTTGTATTAAAAAGGGTCGTGTTTCCCCGCCGTGTCCGTACCATGGTAGTATTACTGTTTTGTATCATTTTTCTGGCGGTGGTATTTGCAGCGGGCCTTTCCATGGTTCCCGCAGCCTACGATGTGAACTTTCAGGAAAAAAACCTTATGCCCGGCCTGCGGCATCCCTTCGGCACCGACTGGCTGGGCCGGGATATGTTTGCCCGGACCCTAAAGGGGCTTTCCACCAGTATTATTGTCGGGGTGAGCGCCTCGGCGGTCAGTACCCTGATGGCCCTGGCCCTCGGAGTAGCGGCGGCAATGTTGGGCCGCCGTATCGATATGGCGGTTACATGGTTCATTGATCTCTTTCTCAGCATACCCCACATGATCCTCCTTATATTAATCGCCATTGCGGTGGGGAAAGGTTTCTTCGGAGTCCTCATTGGCGTTGCGGCTACCCACTGGACCAGTCTGACCAGGGTTATCCGGGCGGAAGTGTTGGCCCTGAAAAGTCAGCCCTATATCGCCGCAGCAAAAGCCATGGGCAAAGGGCCGGTCTGGATAGGAACAAAACATTTACTCCCCCATGTCCTGCCCCAGTTTATGGTGGCCCTGATCCTCCTCTTTCCCCACGCCATACTTCATGAAGCGTCGATCACCTTCCTTGGTTTCGGCCTCTCCCCGGAGCAGCCCGCTATCGGGGTGATCCTCTCGGAGTCCATGCAGTATCTTACCGCCGGTATGTGGCACCTCGCCTTTTTCCCGGGCCTCTGCCTCCTGGTGGTAGTACTCCTCTTTGATGCGCTTGGCGAAAACCTCAGGATACTTTTTAATCCCGGTACTGCAAATGGGTAAAGGAATAACCATGGAACAAAACACAAAACCTGCGGAGACTATCCTTTCGGTTCGGGATTTCTCGATACGTTTTCTCCGCTATGAAGGAACCTTTAAACGGCAGGCCCTGGAGGTTATTTCCGCCCTGGAGGTGGAAATAAAGGCAGGGGAGATCGCCGCCATAGTCGGCGCCTCCGGGTCCGGTAAGAGCCTCCTGGCCCATGCCATCCTGGGTATACTGCCCCCCAATGCCGCCGTTTCCGGTGAAATGTCTTACTGCGGGGAAGCGCTGACCCAAAAAAAACTCGAAACCCTACGGGGAAACAAAATAGTCCTGGTCCCCCAATCGGTTAGTTTTCTTGATCCCCTTATGAAGGTGGGCAATCAGGTGATGGGGGAAAACCACAGCGCTGCTGAAGTTGAGGCAGTTTTTAAACGGTACAATCTTGCGCCCCGGGTAATGGAACTGTACCCCTTTGAACTTTCAGGTGGCATGGCCCGGAGGGTTCTCGTGGCCGCTGCGGTGATCACGGGGGCAAATCTCATCATAGCGGATGAGCCAACCCCGGGTCTTTCGGAAGCCCTGGCCCGGGAAGCCTTATCCCACCTCCGGGAACTGGCGGATTCCGGCACCGCAGTAATGCTCATCACCCATGATATACGGATGGCGCTACAGGTCTCGGATAAGATAGCTATTTTTTATGCCGGGATGACCGTGGAAACCGCCCTGCGGGACGATTTTTCAGGTAGCGGAACCGGCCTGCGTCATCCCTATACCAGGGCGCTCTGGCGAGCGCTTCCCCAAAACGATTTTACCTCCCTGCCGGGAACTCAGCCTTACGCAGGAACACTGAAGGATATTTGTCCCTTCTTTTCCCGCTGCAAGATCCGGACCGAGGAATGCCGGAATTCGATACCCCTGCAGGAACTGAGAGGCGGAAAGGTACGGTGCATCCATGCGGCTTGAAGCAAAAAACCTTGGATTCAAATACGGCGGTATCCATGCCGAAGGCCCCTGGATATTCAGAAACATCAATCTTACTTTTGATCAGGAGAAGCGGGTTGCCCTTCTGGGGGACAGCGGTATTGGCAAATCAACCCTGGGTAAACTGCTTGCCTGTTATGAAAAGCCGACCGAAGGAGCAATACTGCTTGGGGACGCCGTTTTCGGCAAGGGCTATTATCCGGTGCAGCTTATCCTCCAGCATCCTGAAACTGCGGTAAACCCCCGGTTTAAACTGCGGGATACCCTGAATGAAGGTTACACCCCCGGGGAAGCGCTGCTGGACCGGCTGGGGATTGAACCGGCCTGGCTTGACCGCTACCCTCAGGAGCTTTCCGGTGGTGAGCTGCAGCGTTTCTGTATTGCCCGCACCCTGGGTCCACAAACACGGTTTATCATCGCCGATGAAATTAGCGCCATGTTCGACCTTATTACCCAGGCGCAGATCTGGGAAGCTCTTTTGGCGGAAATAGAAATCCACAACATAGGCCTTATCGCCATAACCCATGACCGGGATTTGGGCAAACGAATCTGTGAGGATTTTATTCAGATGGAGGATATCATTGGAATAACATAGCTCAGTTGACCTTACCCAGAATTACTACTAAAATACTATTATAACCGTCATGAAGGCGGTGGATTGCAATGAATGCAGAGTTTTTCCTGAGTCGAACTAATCCCGAAAGATAAATACCATGAAGGTATGATGCGCTGCCATGAAGGCGGGTGCGGCAAATGCAGGGCGTTTTATGCCCTGCGGTAACCCTGCTCTATTTTTGGAGGTATTCTATGCACATGGCTGACGCGCTTATTTCCCCCGCCGTAGGGGGCGTACTGTGGGCCGCGAGCGCCGCTTCTGTGGCCTGCGCGACGGTGAAGATCAAAAATGAACTGGGGGATAAAAAAATCCCCATCATGGCCGTGGCTGGGGCCTTTGTGTTCGCCGCCCAGATGATAAACTTTACCATCCCCGGAACCGGTTCCAGCGGGCATATCGGGGGAGGCATCCTGCTGGCCGGGCTCCTGGGACCTTTCCCGGCGCTCTTAACTATTGCGGCGGTGCTGGTGATCCAGTGCCTGTTTTTTGCCGACGGTGGTCTCCTGGCCCTGGGCTGCAATATCTTTAATATGGGGGTCATCCCCACGCTTCTCATCTATCCCCTGATCTTTAAGCCGTTCCTCAAAAAGGGCATCACCACCCCCCGGCTTACCCTAGCTTCAATTGTCTCGGTGGTCATAGGGCTCCAGCTTGGCGCCTTCGGGGTGGTTCTGGAAACCCTGGCTTCGGGGATTACCGCCCTGCCCTTCTCCATCTTCGTACTCCTCATGCAGCCCATCCATCTGGCCATCGGCGTTGTGGAGGGCATCGTTACTGCAGCGGTCCTGGGCTTTGTCTACGCAATGCGTCCCGAAATCATCCAAAGCAGTGAACAACGGCTTCCCCTGGCGGCGGAGGTTCCCATAAAGAAACCTCTAATCGCCCTAGTGATAATTACGGTCCTGGTGGGAGGAATCCTGTCGATCTTCGCCTCCGCCTATCCCGACGGGCTTGAGTGGGCTATGGAAAAAACGGCGGGAACAACCGAGCTTGAGGCTGAGGGTCCCGCGTTCCGTCAAGCCGGAGCTATCCAGGAGGCCACGGCCTTCATGCCGGACTACGATTTCCCGAACGCCGGGGAGGAGGGCTCCGGCATTGGGACCACCGTGGCGGGGATAGTCGGTGCGGCCCTTACCTGTCTTTTAGCTGGGGCAGCTGGTTTTATAATCCACCGGGTCAAGAACCGTCATGCATGACATAGCCCGTACAACGGAGACCCTGTATACCCTGGAACAGCTTGCGGCGGGACGGAGCGGTCTCCACCGGCTGCATCCGGGAGTAAAGATACTGGCCACCCTTTTCTTCATGGTCACGGTCATTTCCTTTGACCGGTATTCCTTGGGGAGGATCGTACCGTTTCTGTTTTATCCCTGTATCCTCATCGCCTGGGGGGATATTCCCCCGGCACTATTACTGCGCCGTACCGCCCTGGCTCTGCCCTTCTGTCTCTTTGCGGGAATTTCCAACCTCATCTTTGAACGGGGTATTGTGGTTTATCTGGGAAACTTCGCGGTCAGTTACGGCCTCCTGTCTTTGGTAACCCTCCTGCTGCGGACCCTGCTCTGTGTAGCGGCAGTGCTGATCCTCATGGCGGTTACGCCCCTATGCCGGCTTGCCGCTCAACTGCGGCGCTTCCACTGTCCCGCACTTTTTGTCAGCCTCCTGGAGATCAGTTACCGGTATATCGCAGTACTGATCGCCGAGGCATCCTCCATGTATACTGCCTATATTCTGCGGAGCGGCGGCGCCAAGGGAATCGAGCTAAAGCACATGGGAAGCTTTATTGGCCATTTGTTTCTGCGCAGCGCCGACCGGGCCGAGCGGGTCTATGCCGCCATGAAGTGCAGAGGCTACGATCTGGACCTTCCCGCCGGGAATCCCCGGCCCTTGAACGCTGCGGACATCATCTTTTTGACCCTGGTTTGCGGATTCTGTATCCTCTTCCGGCTGGTCGATATTTCTGCTATCCTTGGATCATGGATAATCCCGTCATAGAAGCCCGATCCGTCTCCGCCGCCTACGGTTCTACAACCACGTTGGCTTTGCGGGAGATCAGTTTTGACATCCCTCCGGGGGAACGGATTGCCCTGGTGGGGGCCAACGGCGCGGGAAAGACCAGCCTGCTGCTTGCCATGGTAGGGATTCTACCCCTGGTATCAGGCGTTCTCCGTATCAGCGGCATTGAGCTTGACAAGGGTTCCCAGGACAAGCGGAAACTGAAGGAACTGCGGGAACAGGTTTCCCTGGTGTTCCAGGACCCCGATGACCAGCTTTTTATGCCCAGCATCTATGAGGATCTTGCCTTTGGCCCCCGGAACATGGGCCTTGACGAAGATGCGGTACACAACCGGGTCGATGCCGTTCTGGATCGGCTGGGAATCGGTTTCCTCAAAGACCGGTCTCCTCTCCGGCTATCCGGGGGTGAAAAGCGGATGGCCGCCATCGCAGCATCACTAACGATGAACCCCCAGGTCATGCTTTTTGATGAACCAACCGCCTTTCTCGACCCAAAAGCCCGGCGAAACCTTATGGGCGTACTTCAATCCCTGCCCCACACCCAACTCATCGCTACCCACGACCTGGATTTTGCCGCGGTCCTATGCCCGCAAGTAATTCTGCTCCGTGAAGGCGCCGTTTTTGCACAAGGGCCAACGACGGAATTGCTGCGAAACGGGGACTTGATGGATCAATGCGGCCTGGAAGCTATATAACATTAATATTTTGGCAGCATATGAGAGTGACTTTATTTTCAGGCATGAATTTTCTATGAATAATGCATTCCTATTGGAAATAGGTTTAAAATTTTAGGCACGAATTTCCCTAGGAGTTCTTCCGTACCTTTCTCTTAAATCTGCCGGGAACGGGAGTTGAACCCGTACCCCCTTGCGGAGAGGAGATTTTAAGTCTCCGGTGTCTACCATTCCACCACCCCGGCAAAAATTCACTGTACCTATTGCATAGTACCAAGGGTATCCGGTATGGTCAAGAAGCATGTTCAACCCAGAAAAGCCTATTTTAATCGATACCCACGCCCATCTTTCCATGCTGGGTGAATATAACGCCCGGTTTTTCGCCCAGCGGGGGATTCCTCCGGTGTTTCCAAACACGGAAACCCTGGTAAACGAACTTTTTGCCTCTGGTTTTGGGGGAATCATCGATATAGGTACCCAGGTGGAGGACCTGCCGGGGCGGATCGCCGCCTTTTCCCGGTTTGAGCGGGTCCGGTTCAGTGCGGGGCTCTGGCCGGATCCTGAAAACATCGCCGGCCGGTGGGAACTGGTACCCCAGCTAGAGGCCCATATCGCCGCAGCGCCGCCAGGCTTGGTGGTGGCGGTGGGTGAATGCGGTCTGGATCATCACCAGGAACTGCCACCGGGAATGGAGTTGGACAAGGCCGGAGAAGCGGAACTGCTGGAGATGCTGCTGGATCTGGCAGACAGGTTAAAACTGCCCATCATCATCCATTCCCGGGATGCGCCGGGGGAAACGGCGGCAATCCTGGCCGGACATCCGGAGGTCCGGGGGGTGATACACTGTTTTTCCTACGGAAAGGATGAAGCCCGGAGCTTTCTGGACCTGGGATATTATATTTCCTTTGCGGGAAACCTGACCTACAAAAACGCCCCTAATCTGCGGGAAGCCCTGCCCTTCGTGCCCAAAGACCGGCTGCTCCTGGAAACAGACTCGCCCTTCCTGGCTCCGGTCCCCCACCGGGGTAAACCGGCGAACCCTGGGATGGTGGTAGAAAACTATACTCTGGCAGCGGTACTGCGGGGCATCAGCCAGAGAGCCCTGGGGGAGCAGATCGCGGAAAATGCGGAAAACCTCTTTAGACTTGCCTTTCCCCCACCCACTGTTCCCTGAACAAATGCCGGTAGTAAACCTTGTAAAAAACTGCGGTTGCCCTTTGCCACATACGGCATACATAGATCATCCGATTCTGTATCTGGGGAATCCTTTCGCTTAAGCCCCGGGGAGGGGGCATGATTTTCCCCAACGGCCGCCCTGTTTCATCCAGGTGAAAAACCACCTCAATACCATTAACCCAATTTTTACACCGCATGGCATCAACATTAATTATCCACGGACCCTTTACCATTTTTTACCCCCGCTGTTTAGTACTAACTAAGTATCACCGGTAAGTAGTATCTGGTATTGTATTTTTAGAGGAAAATATGGAGTTTTATTCGACAATGAGCGGCAGCCGAGATCAATCCTGTATCTATTTCTTGTAACAGATGATTGATTTTATTTACAGTTTTTTTATCCTGCCCCTGCCAGAAAATATAATCTTCCCAGGCTTCCGGTAAAAAGAACAGGCTAATCATCGGACTGAAGGTTCGCCCCCATAGCCTCTAATTCTTCCAAGGTTTTTGTAATGGGCTTGCTTTTCCCCGAGTAATAATTGTCAATGGTCTTTTGCAGATACGCCTGATTTTCAGCAGAGTAAAATGGATCATTTACCCGCAAGTCAAAGGAACCGTTCCCGGCTCCTTTGTTCCTACTTCCCCACCAGCTCCTTCTCCTTCTCCGCCTTACCGGCGCCGCCGGTACCCTGCTCGTTGTTAGTTCCACTGTAGATGTCGAAGCGCTTGTTATGGCTCCCCGCCTTGTCCACTAAGCTGGAAAGGTCGTTGCTGCCCTTAAAGCGGAGGACGTTAACCATGAATATGTTGAGCTTGTTTACGATGTTCGGGGGCAGGAGGTTCCCGTCCACCTCCACCGAAAGAATGGGGTAGTTCCGCTCCCGAGCCCAGGGGGTAAAGAGCCCTTCGATAACCCGGCCGATAAGGCAGGCGAAGGGGCTGATGTTTACGATCCCCGAGTAGCCGTGTTCCATGGCTGCAGCGGCAGCCCCGGAGGAGACGGCGATCTCCGAATTGAGTTCCAGGTTCACAAAGTGTTTCTGGGTGTATTCCATGATCTCGTGCATATCGTGGGGAGTCTTGGGGATGAGTCCCGTGGGCTCCAGAATGGCAAGGGTCTTTTTCTCTATCGAATGTTTCCACCATTCCTCAATTTCCAGCTTCTTCAAATCCCGCCAGGGCTTGGAGAAAAGCCGGGTCCCGGGTTTCCGCAGCTTTATGAGTTTCTTTAATGCGTACTCCCGGACAAAGTCCAGATAGTGGATCCACTCGGCAATGCCCGCCACCTTTACTACGATGCCCCGCTCACTCATCAGGTCCGTAAGCTCACCTACGGCAAAGTCGTCACGGCGCACGTAGATTTCGCCTACCACTAAGACCTTGGGGCAGTCCACCACTTTACGCTTAAGGGGTATCTTCTTAACATCAGTGGCAACCTGTTCAAGTTCCTTCCAGATATCGTTGGGGCTGAATTCCACCGCGTGCATAACCTTGCGCCAGGATTTTTCAAACTCCTTCAACGCCTTCTCCGGCTCCACCGCCACTGCCTTAAGGGCGGTCTGAATGTCCTTAAGGTAATCCGCCAGGACAAAGCCCCGCCACATCTCCTTAACAAAGGCGCCGCCTAATTCGCCGTAGGAATTATCCGCAGAAAGGATGAAGATAACCACATTTTCCAGCCGCAGATCCTTGAAGAGGTTTTCGTAGTAAACATAATACTGCCCGGTCCGGCAGGGACCGGTGGTGATGGGCACAAAGAGGAGGTAGAGTTCATCTTTGCGGTACTGTTCACTGAAAAAGAACTGCAGGGCGCCCCCCAACACTAAATGACTGGGTACACATTCTTTACCCGAAGCATGGGCCCGGGCTAACTGAATAGTTTTATTGGTAGCCACCGGCAGTGATACGGCGTTGATCCCCTGATGCCGTACTGCGGCGCTCATATACTCGGTGGAGATAGCCCCCATGCTGGAAAGGAGTACCTTGACCCGCTTATTACCCACAATGGGCACCTTCTCCCCGGTCTTATCATTGTCGATGCGGAGATCGAAGTTCTTTCCCGTGGTCCTCTCCGCCACAAAGCGCCAGCCGTTACTGTAGCGCTCGCCCTCAACCGCGTCCTTTTTAGCCCGGTACCCATCAATGATGTCCAGGAAGGCTTCCACCCGGGTATCCACCCCGGCGTCCGCCGAGTGGGAATCCAGTTCCAGCACCAGGAAGGGTTTCTGTCCCATAAACCATTTAAGGTAGTGCAGGATAAAGGAATCCGGCGCACAGGAAAAGTTGGTAATATAGGTAACATAGATATTATCTTCTTTCTTTAGTAACGCTGCGGACTTCACATCCTGCTGGCCGTAGTACCAGTACATATTGGGGAAAATATCCTCGTCCTCAAAGGGCAGTATATCGAAGGGCACGATGGAAAAGCCCCGGGTGGTAAACTTTCGGGGTATGCCCATGTTGGCCTCCGCCGTAAAGGCGTTGTAGGGCCGTCCCAGAATGGCGATCACCGGCCTATTGGCCTTGCGGGCATCCGCTATCGCTTCTTTTCCAAGCTGCCGCATGGCGGCGAAATAGGCATACTGTTTTTCCAGGGCCTTATCGAAGGCCGCCTTGGTTTCCGCCGGGTCTATGCCGAGCAGATCCGTCATCACCCTAAAGAGTTCCAGGGCCTTGCCTTCCCCAAACTTAAAGCTCACCACCAGGGGGAGGAACTTCTTTTTATCCACATCGGGGAAAGCCTTTTCTATATAATAGGGCAGGCTCTGGGTGATGGGACAAAAGTTGGCGTGCACACCCTCCTCATAACTGGGCATATCACGGAAATGGGGAAGCAGTATGTAATCCGCTCCCTTGTCCAGACAGTCCTGCACCGCCCCGTGGGCAATTTCCGCGGGGAAGCAGTAGGTGGATTCCGCCCGGGCTACCCCGGCGTGGGCTACCTCGGTGGAGAGGAAGGTCTGGATACCCAGCTCGTGGAAGAACCATGAGTAAAGGGGATACAGGGTATGCACGCTGAAAGCCCGGGGAATCCCCACCACAAAGTTTCGTTTATAGTCTGCCGCAGTAACGGTACTCGGCGCCGGGGAGGCGGCGCTAAACTGTGCGGTCTTCAGGGCTTCGGACCCACCGCTTAATACTTCAGCTTTATTGGCCGCCGCTTCACTAAGCTTTAGGCGCTGTAATGCTGCGGGTGAAACCGGCGCGGCAAATTCTTCAAAGAGCAGCTTCTGGCGCTTCTCCACGTAATCAAAGACCGGCACGTCCTTAACGGCCTTACGCATATTGGTGTACTTGTTACAGCGGCCGCCGAACATATACTTCCGGCCCCCGGCGCCGCCCACGGACAGCACCTGTATGGGGCAGCGGTTGTCACAGGACTGACAGGTAAAGACCCGCTCATAGCCGATTTCCCGGGTCAAAAGGTCGTCGATGATCACGGGCTTTTCCTCAAGGAGACCGTCGGCATTTTTCCGTTTTGCCAGGAGGGCCACCCCAAAGCAGCCCATCAGCTCCGGTGAGGGGGGTACCAGGATTTCCTTGTCCAGCATCATGGCAAAGGCCAGGGGCACGGCGACATTTTTGGCCACCCCGCCCTGGAGGAAGATCTTCCCGCCTATGGTACGGTTTCCCACTACCCGGTTCAGATAGTTCGCTACTATAGAACCGATGATCCCCGCAGTAATATTCTCCTTGGTGGCCCCCTGCTGGACCGCCTTCCGTATGTCGGAGTTGATAAACGCCGAGCAGTGCTCCCCAAACTTAAGGGGGGCATCGGCGTTCAGGGCGATAGGCCCAATATCCTTGGCGCTGTGTATGGAAAGATCCCCGGAGGCGGATTCCTCCAGGAAAGAGCCGGTTCCGGCGGAACAGGCTTCGTTCATTGCATAGTCGATGGGCACCCCGTTTTTGAGGAGCACGTACTTGGCATCCTGCCCGCCGATCTCAAAGATGGTCTCCACCTCGGGGTCAAAGTAGGTGGTCCCCACGGCATGGGCAATAATTTCGTTGTACACCCCGGGGGTTTCCAGAAACACCCCCAGGATCTCCCGGGAGGAACCGGTGGTGGCCACCAGCCGGATATCGACATGCTTATCCCCCGTATCCGCGACAACCTTCTCCTGGATAATCCCCAGACATTCCTTCAGGGCCTTAACCGGGTCCCCGTGGGTCCGCCCGTAGTGGCTCGCCACGATCTCGTCGGTTTCGGCGTCCACCAGGCTGGCCTTGGTGGTGGTAGAACCGCCATCCACACCCAGGATGTACTTCCGGCCCGGCTGTACCTTGCCATCGGGCTTATCGAAGGTCTTTACCTTATTGGTCCAATCCTTCAAAGCGCCCAGGGCGCCAAAGCGTATCTCGTTGGGCTTCAGGAGCTGCTCAATACCCGGCAGGGGGCTTCCGGACTTGGGGGCCAGCACCGCCGCGCCCAGGGCTTCAAAAACCGAGGCTGTCTCGGGGATGATAAACTCAATATGGGGCGCCTTTTCCCGGATAAACCGAATAATATGCCGGTTCAGGGTGATGCCCCCGGCCAGAACCACCCGGCCGGAACGGATCTTCGCCCGTTTAAGGAAGTCGATAACCTTAACCGCCATCACATCGGAAAGGGACAGGACGATATCGTCCTTTGTCGCCTCCCGCTTGTTCAGCCGGTGGGTACAGTCACTCTTCATGAACACCGAACAGCGGGTCGACAGGGCGTAAACCTTGGCTTCATCGGACACCTTGTTAATATCCTCAAGCTTCATGTCCATCCGGGCAAGCTGCTGTTTAAGGAACTCCCCGGTACCGCTGGCGCACTTATTCCCGGAGAAGTTGTTGATGATCTTCCCCTCTTTGTTGAGGGAATACACCACCAGATCCTCTCCGCCCATGCTCACCACGGCATCGGCGGTCAAATTGAGAGCCCGCAGCGCCGATTCCACGCAAAGGGGCTCCAAAGTACCCGCGGCGTCAAACATAAACCGGCCTTCATTGCCCGTAACCAGGGTTGGAATCCCCTTGGGTACTTTGCCATCGCTCAAAAGCCGCCGCACCGCCGCGCCAAAATCACCCTCATGGGGGACCGCCGCGCTCCATACAACCCGCACATCAGCGGCGGATTGTCCATTCTCTACCAATACCATCTTCAAACTAGTGGAACCAATATTTATTCCTAATGACTGCATAATCCCTCTCTAAATGCGGCGATTGCCGCACAATTAAATCAAAACGAAACAAAGTTTCGTATTACATGGAAGTTTTGAATGTGAATATCTATTTTACCAATCCCATCAAATTGATTCAATAGAGCCCATTCCTCATTTCCCCCTGCAAAAAAACAACCAAATGCTAAAAAACTACTTGCCTTTCCTCCAAATAAGATTTATATTAATAATGATAATTATTATTGAATAGAGGGATTATGTCAATAGCTAATGCGGACAGAAAGCATAGTAAAAAAAGGGACGCGATTTTAGAGCGCATCCGGTCCACCACCTCCCATCCCGGCGCCCAGTGGGTATACGATCAGCTAAAATCGGATATCCCCGGCCTTTCTCTGGCCACGGTGTACCGGAACATCAACCTATTCCGGCGGGAAGGGTCGGTGATATCCGTAGGGGTTGTTGACGGAGAAGAACGGTTTGACGGCCGGGTGGCGCCCCATCCCCATTTTGTATGCGATTGCTGCGGCAGGGTCATAGATTACGATGCTCCGGAACTTCCGGCTGAATTTTCCAAAATTATGGAAAATTTAAAGAATTTGTCCCATACTCAAGATGGGTTCGTTATTGATTACCGCAAGACCGTATTCAGCGGCCTTTGCGCCGAGTGTGTACATAAGCAAGTGAAAACCACGGCTTAAGCCGTTGTATATATTTTTGAGAATGGAGAGTGTGTTATGAAGAAATGGGTATGTCAAGTTTGCGGGTACGTTTTTACCGGGGATAAGGCTCCTGATGTCTGTCCGCAATGTAAAGCTCCGGCGTCCAAGTTCACCGAGCAGAAAGAAGGGGCCGCCTATGCCGCGGTTCATACCGTTGGTGTCGCCAAGGGCGTTGAAGAGGATATCCTGACCGATCTTAGGGCCAACTTTAACGGCGAATGCACCGAAGTGGGCATGTACCTGGCCATGGGCCGGGTCGCCGAACGGGAAGGCTATCCCGAAATTGCGGAAGCCTTCAAACGCTATGCCTTTGAGGAAGCGGATCATGCTTCCCGGTTTGCCGAACTTCTGGGCGAAGTCATCACCGACAGCACCAAGAAAAACCTGGAACTCCGGGCGGAAGCCGAACACGGCGCCTGCGCCGGCAAGGTCGACCTGGCCAAACGCGCCAAGGAACGGAACTACGACGCCATCCACGATACGGTCCACGAAATGGCCCGTGACGAAGCCCGCCACGGCGCCGGCTTTGTGGGGCTGCTGAAACGGTATTTCAAATAAGCCATTAAGGCGAGATATCAGGGGCGCGGAACGGGAAGAGAGGCCCGTTTCGCGCCCAGTTTTTTGAAGTACCTCCTTTCTCCAGACTGCCGTTGACCCCCTGCCATATATTGGATACATTTTTGATATCTTGGATAAAATTGATCGTCGGCAAACCAGGGATATCATTGCCGCCATGCTTCGTCAGAACATTTTCTCCGGAAAACTCGCTGATGGGGAAGAGTTGGGGCAAGAGGAACTCGCGGAAAAATTGCGACTATCCCGTATGCCGGTGCGGGAAGCTTTCCAGCTTCTGGAGACCGAGGGGTTTTTTCGGCGTCTGCCCAACCGTCACATGCAGGTAGTGGGGCCCCGGGAAAAAACCATTCGGGAAACGTTCAGTCTCCTGGCGGCGGTGGAAACGGAAATTGCCCTGCTGGCCCTCCGGAACGGGGTGGATCTTTCCCCCCTGGAAAATGCCGGCGAAAGTCAGTTTCACCACACCCTTTCCCGTATAAGCGGTAACTATTATATAGAGCGTATCCATGCGGGGCTCCTGAACGGATATCCCCGGTATGTGTGGGAAAGTCTGCCCGGGCGAGATGATGCGGCAGCCTTGCAGCGGAATATGCTGGACGCCCTGAAGTCCGCCGATGAAGCAGCCGCAGTCCGGGCAATCGGAAAATACTATCGATCCCTGGCGGAGGCCCTCATCTCGCCGGTAAAGGAGACCAGTGTTGGGCAATCTGGAGCCAATTAAGCTGCTCCCCGCCAGAGAACGGGTAGCATCGGTACTACGCAAGGCCATTTTATCCCGGGAAATGACCGAGGGATCCATCATCACCCTGGAAGGGATAGCCTCCCAGCTTGAGGTGTCCAGCACCCCGGTCCGGGAGGCTTTCCAGATCCTCGTCCGGGACGGCCTTATCAAACAACGGCTTAACCGGAGCGTCGAAGTCCTGGGCATTACCCCCAGGGTGATTCGGGACCACTACGAAACCCGGGCAGTACTGGAACAGGCCGCCGCCGCCGCAGTCTGCCGGAACAGGGCGGATACCCAGGAAATAACAGACGCCTATTATGGGTCACATGAAGCCCTGGAAGCGGGGAACTCCACTAACTATTCCAATTATAACCAGGCCTTTCATGTGGCAATCTGGACCGCTGCGGGGAATGATAAAATTAAGACACTCCTCTCGGAGATGTGGAACGGCCTATCAATGGGCCATAAGGTAACGGAAGAAGAATACGCCCGGATATCCATTTCGGAACATAAAAAAATCCTCGAAGCCCTGCTGGATTGGAATGAAGCCCTTGCCCGGGAACTGATGGGCGCTCATATCATCCGGAGTATGGAAAACATTCTAACCCATTTTTCGTAAAAAAATTTGACAAATAACCAAATAGGGTGTAATAATGGATACATTATCATATATAAATGATAATAAGTCTATATGAGAGAGGTATAGAAATGAGTCCCATCACCATTACCCTGATTTTTCTGCTCTTTGCCGTCATCATGTTTATCTGGGAAAAAATTCCCCTGGCCCTGACATCCATGATCGTCGCTATCGGATTGGTACTTGCCAAGGTTCTGGACGCCAGGACAGCCTTTGCCGGTTTCGTAAATACCAATGTCATTCTTTTTGTGGCTATGTTTATCGTCGGGGGGGCTCTCTTCGAAACCGGTATGGCCAGCAAAATCGGCGGCCTGGTAACCCGGTTTGCCAAAACCGAACGGCAGCTCATCGTCGCCGTTATGGTTATCACCGGCCTTATGTCGGGCGTCCTTTCCAATACCGGTACAGCCGCGGTACTTATCCCCGTAGTAATCGGTATTGCCGCAAAATCCGGCTTTTCCCGCTCCAAGCTGCTGATGCCCCTGGTATTTGCCGCAGCCATGGGGGGTAACCTCTCCCTGATAGGCGCCCCGGGAAACCTCATCGCCCAGAGCGCTCTGGAAAAAATCGGTCTTCGCTTCGGTTTCTTTGAATATGGCCTCATCGGTCTCCCGGTCCTGGCAGTGGGTATCCTCTATTTTGCCGTCTTTGGCTATAAACTCCTTCCCGCCGCAAAAGGGGGTACCGATTCAGCTTTTAGCGAAATCGTTGATTACAGCCATGTACCGGCCTGGAAACAGAACCTTTCATTGATCATCATACTTGTAGCCGTTTTTGGCATGATTTTTGAAAGTAAGATAGGGATACCCCTGCATGTTACCGGTTCCATAGGGGCGATACTTCTGGTGCTTACCGGGGTTATTTCGGAAAAACAAGCCTATAAATCCATTGATATGCAGACCATATTCCTCTTCGGCGGAACCCTGGCCTTGGCCGCCGCCCTGGAAAGCTCCAAGGCCGGCGCCGCTATTGCCGATACGGTGATAGGCCTCTTAGGCAAGGAGGCATCCCCCTTCGCCCTCATGGTAGCGGTTTTCCTTATCGCAGTGGTACTGACCAACTTCATGTCCAATACCGCAACCACTGCCCTGCTGGTCCCTATCAGTCTTTCCATTGCCACCACCATGGGCGCCGATCCCCGGGCGGTCCTGATGGCCACCGTCATCGGCGGTTCCATGGCCTACGCAACCCCCATCGGTATGCCTGCCAACACCATGGTACTCAGTGTTGGGGGCTATAAATTCCGGGACTACCTTAAGGCCGGGCTCCCGCTCATTGTTGTAGCCGCCGTAGTGGCGCTCAGTCTACTTCCGATTTTATTTCCCTTCTTTCCAAAAGGGTAGAAACAGTATCTTACAAGGAGATTTATACATGCCAAATAAAAATGAATTCGTAACACTCATGACCGATACCATGGCCAAGTTTGTAGCCCTGGTCGGGAAAAAGCTCCCCGACGATGTGGAAGCCAAGTTAATTGAGCTGCGCAAAGGGGAGACAAGTCCCCTGGCCAAAACTATCTACGACACCATGTTCGAGAATCAGCGGCTGGCGGAGGAATTGAACCGCCCCAGCTGCCAGGACACCGGGGTTCTCCAGTTTTTCGTAAAGGCGGGAACCGGTTTCCCCCTGCTCGGAGAAATCGAGCGGATACTTACCGATGCGGTGCTCAAGGCCACCGTGGAAGCCCCGCTGCGCCACAACAGTGTTGAAACCTTTGACGAGTACAACACCGGGAAAAATGTAGGAAAGGGAACTCCAAGCGTATTCTGGGAAATAGTTCCCGACAAGGATACTGTTGAGATTGATGTTTATATGGCCGGCGGCGGCTGCACCCTGCCGGGGAAAGCCATGGTGCTCATGCCCGGCGCCGGCTACGAAGGGGTCACCCAGTTCGTCCTGGACGTGATGACCAGCTACGGCCTCAATGCCTGTCCGCCCCTGCTGGTCGGTGTTGGGGTAGCGACCTCGGTGGAAACCGCCGCCCTACTCTCCAAAAAAGCCCTGATGCGCCCCCTGGGATCACACAATTCCAATGAACGGGCGGCCAAGCTGGAAACACTCCTGGAGACGGGGATCAACAAGATCGGCCTTGGCCCCCAGGGCATGTCCGGCGCCTATTCAGTAATGGGTGTACATATTGAAAACACCGCCCGGCATCCCTCCACCATCGGAGTTGCGGTGAATATCGGCTGCTGGTCCCACCGCCGGGGGCATATCAACTTTGACAGCCGGATCAACCATACCATCACCACCCACAAGGAGGCTGTACTATAATGGCCAAAAAAATACTCACCACGCCGATCCAAGATGAAGACCTGGCAGACATCAGAATCGGCGATATCATCTACCTGAACGGACATCTGATCACCTGCCGGGACGTGGCCCACCGCCGCCTGATCGAGCACAAGATGCCCCTCCCGGTGGATCTGAGGGGGAAGGCCATTTTCCACGCCGGTCCCATCATCAAGCCCCTGGGGAATGATAAATTCCTCATGGTATCCGTAGGCCCTACTACCTCAATGCGGATGGAAAAATTCGAAAAGGAATTTGTCGCCCAGACCGGGGTCAAACTGATAGTCGGCAAGGGAGGCATGGGTTCCAATACGGAAGCAGCCTGCAAGGAGCATAAGGCCCTGCACGTGGTTTTTCCCGCAGGCTGTGCAGTGGTTGCCGCCACCCAGGTGGAGGAGATCGAACAGGCCGAATGGCGGGATCTCGGCATGCCCGAAACCCTCTGGGTCTGTCGTGTCAAGGAATTCGGCCCCCTCATCGTATCTATTGATACCTACGGCGACAATCTCTTTGAAAAGAACAAGCTGGTATTTAACCAGCGTAAGGATGAGGTGTATAAGGAAATAGCATCCCAGGTAAGCTTTATTAAATGATTTATTTCCAAACCTGGTATTTTGAAAAAGCTGCAAACAAAAGCCATTTAAAATAATGTCAGCGGGGCTCCGGTTCAGGAAAATTTTCTGTTCCGGAGCCCCGACCG